>JALFHZ010000123.1 GCA_022776445.1 Lachnospiraceae bacterium | reverse complement strand
CGTCACCAGCGCGGTAGCGCTGAAACCGGAACAGAAAGCCCGTCTGGAAGAAAAGCTGCTTGCAACCACTCCCTATGTAGAGTTAGAGATGCACTACCAGACAGACGCTGATCTGATCGGCGGCATGGTGATCCGGATCGGTGACCATGTGGTAGACAGCAGCATCAGGACAAGACTTTATGAGCTGAAGAAGCAGCTTAGCGAACTTCAGCTGGCATAGTATAAAGAAAGGGAAACAGCAAAATGAATTTGAGACCTGAAGAAATCAGTTCGGTTATTAAAGAACAGATTGAAAAGTATTCAACCAAACTGGAAGTCTCGGATGTCGGCACCGTTATCACGGTAGCGGATGGTATTGCTCGAGTTCATGGTCTGGAGAATGCCATGCAGGGTGAGCTTCTGGAATTCCCGGGAGAGATCTACGGCATGGTTCAGAACCTGGAGGAAGACAACGTTGGTGTCGTTCTGCTGGGTGATACCAGAAACATCAGCGAAGGTGATATCGTAAAGACCACCGGCCGTGTAGTTGAGGTGCCGGTAGGCGATGCGCTGATCGGTCGTGTAGTCAATGCACTGGGCATGCCGATCGATGGCAAGGGTCCGATCGAGACAGACAAATTCCGCCGTATTGAGCGTATTGCTCACGGTGTTATCGAAAGAAAATCCGTAGACACTCCGCTGCAGACCGGTATTAAGGCAATTGATGCCATGATCCCGATCGGAAGAGGTCAGCGTGAGCTGATCATCGGTGACCGTCAGACTGGTAAGACTGCGATCGCAATTGATACGATCATCAACCAGAAAGGTCAGGGTGTGAAATGTATCTACGTGGCAATCGGTCAGAAAGCTTCTACCGTTGCGAACATTGTAAGAACCCTGGAGGAGTACGGCGCTATGGATTACACTACGATCGTGGTGTCCACAGCATCTGACCTGGCTCCGTTGCAGTATATCGCTCCGTACTCCGGATGTGCGATCGGCGAGGAATGGATGGAGAATGGCGGCGACGTTCTGGTGATCTATGATGACCTGACCAAGCACGCGGCGGCTTACCGTACCCTGTCCCTTCTGCTGAAGAGACCGCCGGGACGTGAGGCCTATCCGGGCGATGTATTCTATCTGCATTCCAGACTGCTGGAGCGTGCATCCCGTCTGTCAGAAGATCTGGGCGGCGGTTCTCTGACCGCACTTCCGATTATCGAGACTCAGGCAGGTGACGTATCTGCATACATTCCGACCAATGTAATTTCCATTACGGATGGTCAGATTTATCTGGAGACCGAGATGTTCAACTCCGGTTTCCGTCCGGCAATCAACGCCGGTCTGTCCGTATCCCGTGTAGGCGGTGCGGCGCAGATCAAGGCGATGAAGAAAATTGCGGGCCCGATCCGTGGTGACCTGGCACAGTACTTTGAGCTGGCAAGCTTCGCACAGTTCGGTTCCGAGCTGGATGCGGCTACCACCGAGCAGCTGGCACAGGGCGAGAGACTGAGAGAAGTTCTGAAACAGCCTCAGTATCAGCCAATGCCGGTTGAGTACCAGGTAATCATCGTTTACGCAGCAACCAGAAAACATCTGCTGGATATTCCGGTGGCTGACGTATTGACATTTGAGAAAGATCTGTTCAAGTATATTGATACAAAATATCCGGAGATTCCGGCAGCCATCCGCAATACGAAAGTATTGGATGAAGAGACGGAGAAACTTCTGGTACAGGCGATCAAAGAGTGCAAAGAGCAGCGCTAATCCAGGGAGGTATTTATCATGGCATCCATGAGAGATATTAAACGCAGAAAAGCGAGCATCCAGAGCACCGGACAGATCACCAAGGCAATGAAACTGGTGTCTACGGTTAAACTGCAGAAGTCCCGCAATAAAGCGGAGGCTTCCAGGCCGTATTTCAACCTGATGTATGAAACGATTGCTTCCATGCTGGAGAAGTCAGGCACGATGGATCATAAGTATCTTCGCGCCGGCGGCTCCGGCAGGAAAGCTGTGATTGCTATTACGTCCAACCGCGGTCTGGCCGGCGGTTACAACAACAATATCGTCAAGCTGATTTCGGGAAGCGAAGAACTTCCTGCGAAGGACACGAACGTGTATGCGATCGGACGTAAGGGAATCGAGGGACTGACCAGAAAGGGCTACGAGATTGCAGCGGACTGTTCCGATGTGATTGATGAACCGCAGTATCAGGACGCCTCTGATCTGACGAAGGAACTGCTGGAAGCATTCGGGCGTGGTGAGATCAGCGAGATCTACCTGGCTTATACTTCGTTTAAGAATACGGTAGTTCACATTCCGAAGCTGGTGAAGCTGCTCCCGTTTACGATGGAAGCAGGAGACAAGGGAGAGGCACCGAAAGCGCAGGCGCTGATGAACTATGAGCCGAATGCTGAGGAAGTTCTGGACATGATCATTCCGAAATACATGAGCAGTTTGATCTATGGTGCACTGCTTGAAGCGGTTGCCAGTGAAAATGGCGCGCGTATGACCGCTATGGATTCAGCAACCAAGAATGCTGAGGAGATGCTTGGAAAGTTGGAATTGCAGTATAACCGTGCCCGTCAGGGTGCGATTACTCAGGAGCTTACTGAGATTATTGCCGGTGCCAACGCAATGAGTTAGAGATAGAATAAAATGTAAGGAGATGCAAAATGGCAGAACAGAATATTGGTAAGATTACACAGATTATCGGTGTAGTTCTTGATATCAAGTTCTCCCAGGGCAAGATTCCGGAGATTAACGAGGCGATCAGGATTCCGCTGGAAGATGGCAGTTACCTGACCGTTGAAGTTGCTCAGGATCTTGGTGATGATACGGTAAAATGTATCGCGATGGGAAGCACCGATGGTCTGAGACGTGGTATGACCGCCATTGCAACCGGAGCGCCGATCACGGTTCCGGTAGGTGAGAATACGCTTGGCCGTATGTTCAACGTACTGGGTGAGCCGATTGACAATAAAGAGAAGCCACAGGTTGATGAATATCTTCCAATCCACAGAAAAGCTCCGACTTTTGAAGAGCAGGCAACGACCACAGAGATGCTGGAGACCGGTATCAAGGTCGTAGACCTTCTTTGCCCGTATCAGAAGGGTGGTAAGATCGGTCTGTTCGGTGGTGCAGGTGTAGGTAAGACCGTGTTGATTCAGGAGTTGATTCGTAACATCGCTACGGAGCACGGTGGCTATTCCGTATTTACCGGTGTAGGCGAGCGTACCCGTGAAGGTAATGACCTTTACTATGAGATGACTGAGTCCGGCGTTATCAGCAAGACAACGATGGTATTTGGTCAGATGAATGAACCGCCGGGAGCACGTATGCGTGTCGGTCTGACCGGTCTGACCATGGCAGAGTACTTCCGTGATAAAGGCGGTAAGGACGTACTGCTGTTTATTGATAATATTTTCCGTTTCACTCAGGCAGGTTCTGAGGTATCCGCACTGCTTGGACGTGTGCCTTCCGCAGTAGGTTATCAGCCGACTCTGCAGACCGAGATGGGTGCACTGCAGGAGCGTATTACTTCTACGAAGAACGGTGCTATTACTTCTGTACAGGCAGTTTATGTGCCGGCAGATGACCTGACAGACCCAGCTCCGGCAAATACGTTCGCACATCTGGACGCTACCACCGTATTGGATCGTGGTATTGCGGCAATCGGTATTTATCCGGCAGTAGACCCGCTGGCTTCTACTTCCCGTATTCTGGATCCGCGTATCGTAGGTGAAGAGCATTATGCAGTAGCCCGCGGTGTGCAGGAAGTACTTCAGAAGTATAAAGAGCTGCAGGATATCATTGCCATGTTAGGTATGGATGAGCTTTCCGAGGAAGATAAGCTGACCGTATCCCGTGCAAGAAAGATTCAGAGATTCCTGTCTCAGCCGTTCTTCGTTGCAGAGCAGTTTACCGGACGTGTAGGCCGTTATGTACCGATCAGTGATACGATTCAGGGCTTTAAGGAGATTCTGGAAGGAAAGCATGATGATATTCCGGAGCAGTATTTTATGAATGCAGGTAGTATCGATGACGTTCTTGCCCAGGTGAAATAGGGGGTACGTCTATGGCTGATGCAATGAAATTAAAAGTGATCACTCCGGAGGAGCAGTTCTATGAGGGCGATGTGTCCATGGTAGAGCTGACCACCACCGAAGGTGATATCGGCATCTATCCGGAGCATATTCCTCTGACAACTGTGGTGGCACCGGGCATTCTGAAAATCCATGAGGGTTCAGAAGTGAAGGAAGCCGCTCTGATGTCCGGATTTATCACAATTCTGCCGGATCTTGTGACGATTCTGGCAGAGGTTGTGGAA
>JALFHZ010000107.1 GCA_022776445.1 Lachnospiraceae bacterium | reverse complement strand
GCCTTTGTGATCCATGGTAAAATGGCCATAGGCATTATAATCATCCGGCAGCGCAATCTCCCAGTAGCGTTTTGTGTCAAGATCATATCTGCCTACCATGGCCGGCCCGTCCGCGTAGCCGCCGTGATAGATGATGGTCTTTCCGTCATCACTCCACATTTCATGGCAAACCCAGTCATCCGCTTTTCTGGCGTATCCACGTGGATTCCCCAGCGTATCATCGCCTTCTTCACGAATCCGGATAACCTCGTCGGTTCTGTGGTCATACATCCAGATCCGGCGGATTCCGCAGTCAAAGCTGGGCCACTCATGGTTGTACATGATCTTTTCAGAGTCTGCGGGATTGAACTGCACATGAGTGATCCAGCATTTCGGGATCCGCTTCTCATACAGAAGTGTACCGTCTGCCGTATCATATACGCACAGATAACTGCTCAGATTTTCCTTCTGCACACGCCCGTCAATATCATACACCGGGCGCTTGTCGAGACCGGAGCCTTCTGTCTCAGGGTCAAAATCCAGGCACCGGCCATCCGTCATAGGAACACAAAGCTTTGTCCCGTCTGCGCTGACATGCGTAAATGCCGTCATCCGGCCATCCGGCACTGTATTGAGTTCTCTGATATTGCCTTCCCGATCTGCCCGGCAGATTTTATCGTCCTGAATAAAATAAATGATCTCCCGTTCGTAATCCAGACATACACTTGCCTTCCCAAGTCCTTCATTCTCTGTCCCGTCAAAATAAACATAGCTTTTCAGAATGCCTTTGGTGTTGTTTGTCAGCTTTTTTTCCTGTCCGGTAAACAGATCCCGCACGATCACGTTCGGGCTGCCGCCCTGATCGCTCATCAGATAGATGCGTTCGTCATGCTTCGCCAGCGAAGAGCAGGTAAAATACAACAGCTGTGTATTAAATTCCTGCCGGCCCAGACAGTCGCTGACCAGAATGCGGCCATTCAATGGCTTTGATTCCATGTTGTCCCCCTCCATTCTTGTCGTGTTGGAACCACATATCAGCAGTCCCTATTCCAGGAAACGCACTGAATTTTTTTCGAACAGACTCAGATTGCTCCGGAATACAATCTGACTGCCCACCACAAACGATTCCTCATGCACTGTATTGTCCCGCGTCAGATACTCGACCAGAAGACGCGTTGCCATAAATGCCTGTGCATACGGATTCTTCTGAACCAGATTCTGGAATACGCCTTCCCGGAGCGCCTGCTTGTTTTCATCAAACAGGTCACTTCCGACTGCCACCAGTCTGCCCGCCTTGCCGCTTTCCCGCAGCGCCCTTGCAAGCATGACACTGGTACGCGAAGATACACAGCAGGCAGCCGCCACATCCGGACGCTTTACATAGCTGAGAATACTCTCATAATTTTCCTCACAGATCTGGTTGGAATGTTCTTTATAAATCAGGTTTTCGAAACCGTTCTCCTTCATATATGCTTCAAAACCCTCTTCAATCAGACGATGCGACGGATATTCCGCAATACCTGCACAGAGCAAAATGCTTCCACAGGAAGGGATCCGGTTCATGACAATTTCCGCCATGGTCCGCCCAATGCAGTCATAGTCCGCCGACACGCAAAGCAGTCTCCCGCTGTCCGGCATATCCGTATCAACGAGTACCAACGCCAGCCCGCTCTCCACATAACGCCTCAGCTTTTCCGATGTAAAGGGGCAGCGGTTACCGTGAATAACCAGCCCGTCCAGCTCTCCTGCCTGCAGCATTCTCTCCAACTCTCCCAGCACCATTCTCTGGCGACTGTACAGATTGGAATCATCATTGCAGTCATTTTCCGGATAAGCAAATTCGTGAAACGACACATTAATTCCCTGCATCCGGTCCCGGTATGCGCGAAATCCGCTCCAAAGCTGCGGATAGTAATATCGATTGTCTCCATCCATACTGGGAAAACATACTGCCAGATGCAGTGTTTTTCGTTTCAGCATTGCAGCCGCCACATTGGGGCGGTAATCCATCTCCTTGGCCAGTGCCCGAATCCGTTCTCTGGTGCCGGTGCTGACACCCGGTTTGTCACTGAGTGCCAGATGTACGGTTCCCAGCGAAACCCCGGCTGCCGCCGCGATATCCTTAATCGTGACTCTGTTATTCATAGTTCCCTCCAAAATCCTGTTTCAGGGCTGCAGCCGGTCCGGTTTTAAAATCCGAAATAATTCTTTACATTATAATAGCAGATATTCTGTACAGTCTTTGCCAGCTCCTCTTCTCCAGAGAAATACTCACCGCGCTCCACAAGCTCACCAAGGAAATTGCAGAGCACCCTGCGGTACAGTTCATGCCGCGGATAGGACAGAAAACTTCTGCTGTCCGTCAGCATGCCTACCGAAAGGCTTACCGGATACAGATTGGATGCGGCACGCAGCTGCCGGTCAATTCCATAGATCTGATCATGGAACCACCACGGAGCTCCAAGCTGTACCTTGGCACGGGTCGCTTTCTCACAAAACCCTGCTGCCAGTATAGCATAGTTTTCCGTATTTGTCCCGTCAAGGCAATATAAAATCGTCTTCGGCAGCATATCCTCCAGTGTCAGGCGGTTCAAAAGCTCACCGACACTCTGTACCCGGGTAGTATCATCGGCACAGTCAAAACCGGTGCTCTGCCCTACCAGCTTGACATACTTGCGGTTTGCATCCAGATAAGTACCGATGTGAAGCTGCATCACATAACCGTTCCGGCAGTAAAGTTTTCCCATTTCATACAGGAAAGCACTGCGGTATTGATCATCTTCCAGCTTTGTAATGTCTTCTCCGCGGACTGCTTTTGCGAAAATTTCTTCAATTTCCTCTTCCGTCGCATCCACCCAGGTAAAATCCGGAATTCCGTCATCCGAAACCGTTGTTCCGGTAATCTTCTGAAAATACTGCAGACGGCTTTCCAGCGCCTCAATCATTTCCCTGAAATTCGTTACCGGCATCTGCGCCGCGCGTCCCAGCGCTTCCATATATGCCCCAAAACCAGGTTTTGCCGCAAACATTGCCTTGTCCGGGCGAAATGCCGTAATGACACGGACTTTCAGATCCGGATCCTCATTCATGGCAATATGATAATGCAGATCATCCACCGGATCCTCCGTGGTGCTGACCAGTTCCACATTGGAAATCTCCATGCACCAGCGCGGGGTAATGTTCTTTTCCCGAATCAACGCCTTTGTTTTCTGGTAAATCTCCTCCGCATTGCCTGCAGACAGCGGTTCATCAATACCAAAGAAGCGTTTCAGTTCCAGCGCGCACCAGATGTAGATCGGATTTCCGATCAGCTGAGGAAGAATCTCCGCAAACTTCAGATATTTTTCATGATACGATGTCTCCGTACCTGTAATGTATTTTTCTTCAATTCCAAACGTCCGCATGGCACGCCATTTGTAATGATCACCGGACAGCCACATCTCACCAAGATCCTCAAACTGCCGGTTTTCACAGATATCCTTCGGCTGCAGATGGCAATGATAGTCTATAATCGGCAGATGCTCTGCATATTTGTGATACAGCATGCGCCCTGTCTCATTGGTCAGACAGAGTTCTTCGCTAAACCGTGTATTCATCCCTGTATCCTCCCTAGAATCCAATCAATGCACCGCCATCCACCGGTACACAGGTTCCGCTGATATAACGTGCCGCCTCACTGCACAGAAACGCTGCACACATGCCGATATCCATCGGATCTCCCACAGTCTTGGCCGGGATTCTGCCCATGATTTTCGCCAGACGCGGCGCATCCGTATCCGTTGCCTTATGGAACATCGGTGTATCAATCCATCCCGGAGCAATGGCATTGACGGTAATTCCATATTCCGCCAGTTCCGCTGTCAGCGTGTGGATCAGACCAAGATAACCTGCCTTCGCAGTGGAATAGCCCGCCACCTGCGGCTGACCGATATAGCTGGTCATGCTGGCCTGGAACAGAATCCTTCCATGGCCAAGCTCCTTCATCTGAGGCACCAGGGCCTTGGTCAGCGCAAACGCACCTACCAGATGTACATTCAGTACACTTACGTACTCTTCCACACTCATTTCCCAGATAAATTTCTTGCAGTGGTTTCCTGCATTGTTGATCAGAATGCTGATCGGTCCCTGCTCTGCCAGAATTTTTTCCACCATCGCAGGTGTTTTGTCCGTCTCGGTAATATTAAACTGGTAATATACCGCCTTATCACCGAATTCCTTTAGCGCATCTGCTGCCTGCTCCGCTGTCTCCATGCTGAGTACTACCACTTTTGCCCCTGCACTGATCAGGCATCGTGTGATCGCAAGCCCGAGTCCGGTCGAACCTCCGGTCACCACTGCAGTCTGTCCCTTCAGAGAATAATAGTTTGCCATACTGAATTCTTTCATTTGTTGTTCTGTAAATGCTGACATAACGCTGTCCTCCCAACTTCTTTTTCCTGATACTTATAAGGTACAAAATATTCCCGATGTCCAAGCGCTTCACTCTTCGTAGGGGTTCCGGAAGCCGTATCCGCCACCATATGCGCCAGGGAAACCGCAAGCTCATCCTGGCTGCAGCGGCCTTCCAGAACCGGGCTGGCATCAAAATCCATATCTTCCTTCATTCGCTCAAAGGTCTGATGATTTCCGGTAATCTTAATGCACGGACTGACTGCGCTTCCCACAACGTTTCCGCGCCCGGTTACCAGAAATACCACATGTGCTCCGCAGCTGATCAGATCCATCAACCCTTCATTATCATTTGGATTGGTAATTCCAAACTGCATCCAGTAAGGATCCGGGGTAGAATCAAGCAGCCACAGTCCCGGTTTCGGAGCCGGAACAGAAACTTTGAGCACGCCCTGAATCGGACGGCTGCCGCTTTTGATGACCGCGCCCATGCTCTTCTCTTCGATGGTAGACAGTCCGCCCGCAAAATTTCCAGGGCTCACAGAATACTGCCGTACCGATTTACAATAATCAAGCGCCTTGTCGTAAGTATACTGCAGCTCCTCTCTGGCCTTCTCATCTGCTGCACGGCCTGTCAGAAGCTCCGCCAGTCCGATGGCTTCCACAATTTCTTCAAAAATTGCCGTACCGCCCAGATCCACCAGCTTGTCATAAA
>JALFHZ010000012.1 GCA_022776445.1 Lachnospiraceae bacterium | reverse complement strand
GCCGATGCCGGACGGATCAGAACATTTTTTCTCGGAAGAATCTCGTCGATGCTGCCTTCCTGAGCCGCCTCATCCAGAATGGTAAATTCCACATCGTCTCCCACCACCGGCTTAATACCGCGGTTGCGGAATATGCCCTTTGCCTTGCAGGCGTAAACCTTGCTCTGTCTGTCATGTACATAATAGAATCCTGCGATTCCCTTGATAATCTTTCCTGTCATACGCACTTCATCCCATCAGTCCATCGGGAAGAACGTAAGCGGGTACGTTTTCAGTACAGCTCCGGATTTTACATCCACAACCTCCAGTTCTCCCTGATCGGTTCCATTCATACTTTCAATACTTGTATAGCTGATCGGCAGAAGAACATCTCCCTTAACGGTTGTTTCCTGCGTCAGTATCTTATAAATCGGATCAGCATCCGTTCCCTGGCGAAGGCGAACCATGACCGTCACACTGGAGCTTCCGGCTCCCGGACCGATCAGACTGCTCAAATCATACACCTCATTGATCGAAGCCACATAGCGCTGATGCTTCACCTCCGGTCCGCTGCTGACCACATAATCAATCCTGCCGCCGACCTCAATGAGTCCGTCCTCCGAGCCTCCGGACTGACGAATGATATGTCCCTTCGATACCGTATCACTGTTCTCAGCAGTGGTATTGCCCGGCGTAAGACCGGCTTCTGCCAGAAGGGCAATCGCCTCTTCCTCTGTCTTGCCTGTCAGCTGCGGAACCGGTACCCGGTCCACATGAGGCCCGGAGCTGACATACAGCCTGACAATCCCGCCTTCGGCAACCTGCTTCGGCTCATAGCGCAGGACCTTCCCCGCCTCTACCGTATCACTTTCCTCTTCCACTATCTGCACAATCAGCTTACGGTTCTCCAGGAATTTCTGTGCTGTCGTTCCGTCCAGGCTCTCCAGTTCCAGTTCCGTCAGATCCAGCTTGTCAGAGCCATTGCTGACCACCACATTCACCGATGATCCCTTCAGTACAATCGCCCCCGGTTCCGGACTCTGTTCGGCAATCCTTCCTTTCTCGACGTCGTCATAATACGCGTATGTCCGCTTCATGCTGATGAAAGACTCCTTCAGCTCCAGCTCCGCCAGTTCCTCAGTCATGTTGCGGATATCCGGCATGTAGACTTCCGTATCCTTCAGTATGGAAACCTCCTCCCGGGTCTCACCGGCAGCCCCGGTGCCGTTCCCGGTCGTCCCGAAACGGAATGCTCCGCCCAGTTTGATCACAACGACAATCAGTACCGCAACAATGACAACAGCCACCACAATCCCGACGCCGGCCAGAAGCTTTTCAATGCCGGGATTTACATCCTCTTCGCTGGAAGCATTTCGTTTCAGACGCTCCTTTTTCTGCACGGGCTGTCTGGTCATGGCTGTCCCCCGCTCTTTAATCTGAGCCAGTTCCAGATCACTGATCGGAATCGTGTCACCCCGCAGAGCCCGTTTCTGAACCTCCGTCTTTACAAAATTGTCATCCGGGTGAAGCAGGGATTTGCGCAGATCCGCAATCAGGTCATTGACAGATGCATACCGCAGCTCCGGCTTTTTCTCCGTGCATTTCAGGATGATACGCTCCAGGCTTATCGGAATATCCGGATTATAGACGCTGGGCGGTACCATGGTATCTTCCAGATGTGCCAGTGCTATGGAAACGGTATTGTCTCCCTCGAAAGGCAGACGCCCGGTTACCATCTCGTACATGGTAATACCAAGCGAATAACTATCGCTCCGCTCATCACTGAATCCGCCGCGTGCCTGTTCCGGAGAAATATAGTGCACCGATCCCATGGCGGCTGAAGTCAGCGTCTGAGCAGAAACCGCCCGCGCAATCCCAAAATCTGCCACCTTCACTTTCCCGTCGCGGGAAATGATCATATTCTGCGGTTTGATATCCCGATGAATGATATGCTGTTCATGAGCCGCAGCTATTCCCTGTGCCACCTGAATTGCAATTCCGATACTCTCCTTGACCTCCAGACAGCCCTTTTTCCGGATGTAGCTTTTGAGCGTAATTCCCTCAATCAGCTCCATGACAATATAATGGAGCTTACCCTCGTCGATAACATCATAGATATTGACGATATTGGGATGGGAAAGTCCCGCCGCCGCCTGCGCCTCCATCTTGAATTTTCCAACAAAACTGCTGTCATTACAGAATTCTTCCTTCAGGACCTTGATGGCCACCAGACGGTTCAGCTTGTGACACTTTGCCTTATATACGACTGACATCCCGCCGGAACCGATCTGTTCCAGAATCTCATATCGATCCTGCAGAAATGTACCTGGTCTCAACATCATACACTCACCTCACTCACCTGCGGCTCAATGAGGATTACGGAGATGTTATCCCTGCCTCCGCTGCGGTTTGCAGCCTCCACCAGACTCTCTGTTTTCTGCTTCAGTCCGTCCTCTGAGCGGATAATGTATTCCATTTCAAACTCATCCACCATGTTGCTGAGTCCATCAGAACACATCAGAATCGTGTCTCCCGGGCGCAGCTTCGTCGCAAACAGATCGGCTTCCACATTCCTTCCGGTGCCGACTGCGCGGGTGATGATATTTTTCTTTTCCATGTAATCACGGCTGCCCCTCCGCATCTTTCCCAGAGCAACCATTTCCTCCACATAGGAATGATCCTTCGTGATCTGCTTCAGTTCTTCCCGAAGCAGATAGAGACGGCTGTCCCCGATATTGGCAATATATAATACAGAACCTTTTATGGTAGCCAGCACCAGTGTGCTTCCGGTGCCCTGCAGCAGGGGGTTCCGGCTGGCCGTATCATACAGATCCTGGTTGACAACCCGGATTCCTTCCTTCAGAATTCCATGCACATCTTTATCCGGATATTGTTTTCCAAAAAACGCTTCCAGATGTTCCACCACAAAACGGGACGCAAAATCCCCCGCATTGTGTCCTCCCATTCCATCTGCCAGAATAAACAGATTGTCCAGAGAACCAACCGGTTCCGTTGAGAAATAGATGAAATCCTGATTCATGCTGCGATTCATCCCCACATCAGTCATCGCATATGCCTGCATATTCCTCAACCTCCCTTCTCTTCCTCCAGAAAACTCTTACGGAGCTGGCCGCACGCTCCGTTGATATCACGGCCCATCTCCCTTCGGATCGTGGCATTGATGCCATGATTCTCAAGGTAACTCTTAAATTCCTGAATCGCTTTCTGACTGGACTGTACATAATCACGCTCCTTGATCGGATTCACCGGAATCAGATTCACATGACCGTGTATTCCTTTCAGCAAAGCCGTCAGTGCTTTGGCTTCCTGAAGATTGTCATTGACACCGCTCACCAGACTGTACTCAAAGGTCAGCCTGCGGCCGGTCTTCTCGAAATACTCCCTGCAGGCAGCAAGAACATCCTTCAGAGCAAAGCTGTTGGCAACCGGCATCAGCGTCTTTCGCACCTCATCATTGGGCGCATGCAGTGACAGCGCCAGCGTCACCTGCAGATTTTCCTGTGTCAGTTTTCGGATGCCCGGCACAATGCCGCAGGTTGAAATCGTAATATTGCGCTGACTGATATTCAGCCCGTGTTCATCCGAAATCATCCGGACAAACCGGACGACATGATCATAATTGTCCATAGGTTCTCCCGAACCCATAATCACAATATTGGATACCCGCTCTCCGGTCAGATTCTGAATCCGGTAGATCTGATCCAGCATCTCCGACGCGGTCAGATTGCGTTCCAGGCCATCCAGCGTAGAAGCACAAAAACGACACCCCATGCGGCATCCCACCTGTGAAGAGATGCACACGGAATTGCCGTGATGGTACTGCATCCACACGCTCTCGATGACATTGCCGTCCGCCAGGCGAAACAGATACTTCCTCGTTCCGTCAATCTGCGAAACCTTTACATCGACTGCCTGCAGAGCTGTCAGTACAAAATGTTCCTTTAACTGATCCCTTAAACTTTTTGAGAGATTGCTCATCTGGTCAAAATCTGTCACAAGCTTCTCGTGCAGCCACTGATAGATCTGTCTGGCGCGGAACGGCTTATCCCCCAAAGTTCTGATTTCCTGCTCCAGCTCCTGCAGGTAC
>JALFHZ010000103.1 GCA_022776445.1 Lachnospiraceae bacterium | reverse complement strand
TACAATCATAGGACGACCCTCTGCCAGACCGGTGATCGGTTCTCCGGAGAAATAGTTGTAAGCAATTACGCCGCCGCAGTCCTTGTCGCCCTCCATCGCTTTCTTGTAAAGGGTTCCAAACAATTCGTTCATATCCACTTTCTGTCCGGTTGCTTCCATAAACTCACGGAAAATTCCAACCCATGCGTTCAGATCGGAAGTGCAGTTATTGCAGTGTACCATGGCAACCAGGCTGCCGTCCGGAGTCGTAACCATATCCAGTTCCGGATAGGCCTTTGACAGATCCTTTTCCAGTACCGCCATCAGGAAAATAGAAGTGCCTGCAGATACATTTCCTGTACGCTGCTTTACACTGTTGGTAGCTGCCATACCGGTTCCTGCATCGCCTTCTGCCGGACATACCTGAATGCCTGCTTCCAGATTTCCACTGACGTCCAGTTTCTTTGCTCCTTCCGCTGTAAGAGTACCGGCCTGCTCGCCTGCCACCAGTACCTTCGGAAGAATATCCCGCAGCTTCCACGGATACTGTTTATCCGCCACCAAAGCATCAAATTGATCGATCATAGTCTGATCAAAATCTTTTTTGCTACAGTCAATTGGGAACATCCCTGATGCATCGCCGATTCCCAGTACTTTTTCTCCCGTAAGCTGCCAGTGAATATAACCTGCCAGGGTCGTAAAAAATGCGATGTCTTTTACATGCTCTTCTCCATTTAAAATTGCCTGATACAGATGCGCAATGCTCCATCTCTGAGGAATATTGTAATGAAATTCTTTGAACAATTTCTCAGAAGCCTCCGCCGTCATTGTATTTCTCCAGGTGCGGAAAGGCACCAGAAGTTCTCCTTCTTTGTTAAATGCCATATAACCGTGCATCATTGCAGAAAAGCCAATGGCGCCGATCTTATTTAACGTGATTCCATACTGTTTTTCAACGTCTTTTGCCATATCGGAATAGGCATCCTGCAAACCAGTCCAGATATCCTCCAAAGTATAGGTCCACACGCCGTTGTCCAGACGGTTCTCCCACTCATGGCTGCCGGATGCCACCGGTACGTTGGATGAATCAACTAAAACTGCCTTAATACGGGTAGATCCAAATTCGATCCCCATAGCCGTGTTTGCATTTAAAATATCTTCTTTAATACGATTGATTTCCATCTTTATATCCATTCCTTTCGCTTCGCTCAGGCACAAAACGCTATGAAAATGTTGCACCTGGCGATTTTCTTTTTATAATTCTTCTTATAGGGATCTCGGTATACTACAAATCACGGGGAGGTGAGTGGGCTGTTTGGCTTGCCAAATGACCGTATCTTTATATGTGTAGTCCGCTCCTGGTATCAGCAGCATATTTACTGCCATCGGAATCATTTCCGAAATCGGTACCAATATGGAGGCTTTGCCTTCGGCGAAACACTTATGCTCATGGGCCGGTCTTACTCCGACCAACAATGAAAGTGCAGGGAAGAAAAAATCTGTCCGGGTCTTCAAGGCTGGATGCTATATCAAGCCACTGTTGGTCCAGTGTGCTAACGCCGTCGTTACCAGCAAAAAGCATCCTGAGATTCGCAACCGTTATCTCCGTTTCAAGAAGCGTCGCGGTCACAAAAAAGCAATCATTGCTATTGCAAGAATGCTTCTTACCGCATTATATCACATGCTCAAGAACGGAGAAAACTATAATTCCGAACTTTATCAAAAATCTACCGGAATTCCTACTGACAAAGAGATTACTGTGGAACAGGCTCTCCAGATAGCTAAGCTACACGGATATAAAATCAAACCTGTCAGTGCATAGTCTTAACATTTCGATATTCAATTTTTAAAGCAGCCACCATATTGATGGCTTTTTTGTAATGCGATCAGGTTAATGGATAACCTCTACTTCTCATTTTCAATCTTTCACCTCTCCTTGTCTTTATACCATAATTCCAGTCTGACATCTCCTCTTTGTATACCCCTTTCGCCCGCCGGAATATACTATGATATGCTAATTATATGACAGTTTTCTTTCCGGAAACAAGTTGTATTTTCACAAATTTTGTACGTTTTCTTTCGAAATTTTTGAGAAATATAAATATACCTGAATTATTCACGGCTTTGCCGTGAAAGTGGCTGAAATCCACATAGTTACTGTATTTTAACTGAATATTGCTTTTCACTTATCAAGTGAACGAAAAAAGAGCGTCCAGTTGTGGTAAAATTAAGGTGTTCAAAGTCCTAATAATCTCACAAAGGAGCTCTTTATGGATATTTTAAACAACTTAACACTAAAAAGCAATAGACAGATTAAAATAAATTTTCACGGAGGCGATTTATCCTCCGATGCAGGGCTTCTTCTGATAAAAGAATTCGCTGCAAAAATCGGCTTTACCAAGCTGATCAAAAAGAAATTTAAAACCAATGATAAGTCGGTCCGCTTCCACAAAGACGATGAAAACCTGATGCAGATGACTTATCAGATTACTTCACCTTCCATTATCAGGCACATGGATATCATCCGTTACTCTGCTACGATGGTCTGACCGGAGATCTGCTCAAAGCACAACTGCGTGACGGAACGCTCCATTGCAGCAACGACGCAGATAAATTTATGGAGCCCCTCTTTCAGGAATATATGGAAAGAGGTATTGCAACTTATCTTCGTGGTGACAGTGGATTCTCATCTCCCAAGCTTTATAAAACCTGTGAAATGAACGGCTGTTCCTATGCCATCTGCTTAAAACAGAATTCTTCACTCGTTGCCCTTGCTTCGGATAAAGACGAAGATTTGTACAAAGCAACCAAAGAGGAGCAGATCAGCTATGCGGTAACTTATGGTGAATTCCTGTACCAGGCTGGTTCATGGGAATATCCCAGACGTGTGGTCTTCAAAATCGAAAAGCCTTACGGTCAGTTAATACATAGGTACACCTTTATTGTTACAAACATGGATATGGACCCTTATCAGATCATCCGGTTTTACTGTGGTCGTGGCAAGATGGAGAACTTTATCAAGGAAGGCAAAAGCGAATTTGACTTTGCTGCTGTCAGCAGTCATTCCAAAGTGGTAAATGCCAACCGAATGAGGCTTCACATGCTTGCCTACAATTTTACAGGACACTGGAGAACATCCAGCAACTAACGGTACAGTTGGAATAGCAACAATTAACGTACCTTGACAGTTCAAAATGATTCCATCAAATTTCATGGGGGGTAGTTTACCCATTTTTGTAGATGATTTGATTGCTTTCAGAAGAACCGAAACAAGGTCTGGTGATTCTGAGCATTTTTATTTGCTCATGAATAATTCAGGATATATATTCTATAATGACAGATTGTGAACTCCCCACCGTCTTTTCCAAACACGAACAGCTATGAGCCGAAACAATCAACTCATAGCTGTTCACTTACAATTTATAATTCACTTTTCTCAAACTGTCTTATTTTAGTTGATATATGGATTATAGATGGTTTCTCCCGTCTCGGTATTTCTGGAATAATGCTTCATGAAATCCCATACAATATTAGCATATTCCGGATACAGCGCATGAATCGGACCTTGCAGGAACGCGAACGCAACTCTCGGATTTCCTGCTTCGTCATTCAGATACCATGTATCGTTCTCGAACTCATCATTGACCATATCCACTACGTACTTGTCTCCCTTGATGCCAAGATATGGATACGTCTCAAAATCGTATGCCGGAAGTTCGATACCGTTCAGACTTGTCCAAAGTGTCAGCATCTGCTGCTCCGGCTCATTAATATTTCCTTCCAATGCTTCCAGACGTCTCAGGCTGTCGAACGAAGTCAGTGTAAGGATCGCCGGAAGTCCACAGTCATCAAAATTGCTTATCTGATCTTCCGGAATCGCTGTCGGGGAACCTGCACACGGTGCAATTGCCGCAAACAGAGACGGCTCATAATAACCAACCGTATAGGTAGCACCGCCGCCCATCGAGTATCCAGTCGCATAAACACGGCTTGCATCCAGTGCTGGATACTTCTCGAGCATATACTTCACAATTGCAGTCAGAGCTTCTCCTCTAATCTCGCCGATGAGCTGATGGTCTGGAGCCACCACAGCAAGTCTCTCCCTTCCGGCCAGATTCAAGAATCCGTTTTCTTCCACAAACACACGTGCATCGTCTCCTCCGCCATGATTTGCAAGAATCAACGGTACAGATCCATCCAAAGCCGTTCCGTCCAAAACCTCCTGTGGAAGGTACTCATACCATACGTCAATATACTCTCCCGCCGGTGTGACAGAACCGTCAAAATTCGTCACATCATTTTGAGTCTTAATCTCAGCAAAGCGATCATCGTCCATCTGGTGCTCAATGAGGCAAATGCCGTCCGCTGTCTTTCCATTGATTAACGTATTGCGTTCGCACAGGGAATACGGAGCCTCATCAAAGTTGTAGCCTGCATATTCTGTTCCGCCACTGTTCATTGCCTGTGGGAGTAACGGCACACGCATTGCTTTAATAAACATACCGTAGTAAGCATCTTTGATTGTCTCTGCCAAATCCGGTGCATTCTGCTTACTTACAATCACTTTGCGAAGCGGGAATGCCTGATTATAATATACTGTTTTTTCATCATCGGTTGCAGAAGCATTTGTTGTATTGATCTCTTTATACTTGTCAATCACATCTTCGCTGTTATTTACAAGATATACCGGAACCATAATCTCCGGCTTTCGAATTCTCTGCATCTGTCCATCGATCAAAAGCGCACCCGCGATTCTTCCGGCAAAATCCTTCTCTACAGAAAGGAAATTATGAAAGAAAGATGCTCCACCGCCAATTCCAATATAATATACGTAGCCATATCCACCGAAATACTCTGCATCCGCATAGAAAACCGCATTTCCTTCCGCATCCGTTCCGCCATCCTTCTGTGCAAGCATCGCCGTCTGCAGTGAATAATAATCCTTTACATCTGCCTGCCCGAACGTCTCTCCTTCCGGAGTGATCAGGATCACGCTTCCCGTTGCCTCATCGATCAGATCGATCACGCCAAGTTCCTTCAGATAAGCAAACGCCTCATCCTTATCTGCAAAATGCTGCTCTGCCGCAACAATCAGATTTGTATTCAAGCGAGCAGCTGCGCGTCCCGCATACTGATTTGCAGAGCGGTATACAAACGTCGTTCCGTCCGGATAAGCTTCCAGTGCCGGATGTCCTACAAACGTCTTGCTTCCGTTTTCAACGATCCCCTGTACGACAGCCGGAGCATTTGTATGTGCTTCCAGCAAAGTCTCAAACGTTGCCTCATTCCCAAGTTCACCGGTAAATCCCTGCGCAAATGCCGGACTTATACAAGACAGTGAAAGCCCTGCTGCAAGCAAACTCACAACAAATCTTTTTTTCTTCATAATTTCTTCCTCCTTTAAAATTATTTTGCATACGGATTATACTCAATCGCCAGTGTTTCCTGATTTCTCGAATACTGCTTCATGAAATTCCACGCCAATTTCGCATATTCCGGATATAAGGCATGAATCAAGCCCTCTGTATAGTGAACCGCTACCATCGGGACACCCTCTTCATTATTTCGATACCATGTGGTATTGCGGTATTCGTTATTTAATAGTACATTCACCGTTCTGTCCGCTTCATATCCAATCACCGGATTTGCCTCAAAATCGTATGTCACCGGCTCCATTTCATTCGCCAGCATAAACCGATTCAGCATATCCTGATAATCGTCAGAGATTCTTCCCTCTGCCTGGTTAAAGGAACCGGCAAGATCAAATTCGGATGTCGTAAACATAATCGGAAGATCGATTTGGTCATACTGTGCCCAATCCTCTTCTCTCGGTGTACATGCACCCCACGGCGTTCCGTCCGACATTGGCACTGCTGCCGCAAACAAAGATGCGTCTCCTCCAATCGCGCGGATTGTGCATCCGGCTCCGCCTGAATATCCGGTCACGTAAACGCGAGATGGATCCAATTCCGGATACGTCTCCAGCATATATTTTACGAGTGCCGGAAGTGCCTCCGGCAAAATGTCATCCAGCCATCCAAATTCCGGATCCAGTGTCGGAAAAGTACCGATATACTGATGCTCCGGAGAAACAATCGCAATCCGTTCCTTGCCCGCAACATCGAGCAATCCGACTTCATCCACAAACTGATACGGATCATCCGATGTTCCATGGATTGCAAGAATCAGCGGAATACTTTCGTCGGAAGCTGTATGATTCTTCACTTCCTTCGGCAGGAATTCCACCCATGTCTGAAGGAATTCTCCATTGTCGGACTGAATATCGGAGAAACGGTCTTCTTGATGCCAGTCTACATATATGCCGTCTGCCGTCACGCCATCGATTACTGCATTGCGGGCGCTCAAGGAATACGGCGCCTGGTCAAAACTGTAGCCTTGCCACGGTGTACCTGCAGAATACAGTCCCTGTTTCACAACCGGAATACGCATCGCCTTAATAAACATATTGTAATATGCATCACTGATATATTCTGCCGTTGTCTTCTCTGTTTTTGCAAGAACGACCTTCTGCAGCGGAAATGCCTGATTAAAATAGCATGCCGCATCCGCAGTAATGTCGTATGCATCCGTTTCGTTTGCCTCCTCGTATTTCTGTGCAACGCCGTCAGACGCATTTGCAAGATATACCGGCACCTGAGCGGCTACCTCCCGAATTTCATCCATCTCCCCGCCTACCAGAAGCATCCCGGCCAAACGGCTTACAAAATCAAAATTGCTGGATACATAGTTATTGAGGAACGTCGCTCCGCCGTCAATACCGATTGCATAAATATAGCCGAAACCTCCATAATACTCACCGTCTGCATACGTCACGCTATTTCCCTCTGCGTCTTTGCCGCTCTGTTTCATAGCGCAGATTGCAGTCTGAAGCTTATAATAATTCTGCTGATCAGCTGCTCCAAAGCCAGCATCCGGATTAGAAGGTGTCACAAGGATCACACTGCCAACGGCCTGGTCAATAATATCAATCAAGCCAAGTTCTTCCAGATAAGTCCTCGCAGCATCCTTATCCTCAAAATGCTGATCGGAAAAAACAAGCAAATTCGTATTCAGCCTCGCAGCCGCACGTCCCCCATACAGATTTGCGGAACGGTATACATACGTATTCTCTCCAACATAGCTGTCCAGCGCAGGATGTGGAATAAAGCTTTTCCCAACATTCAGTTCAAGATCTTTTACTCCCTCCGGACTGTTTGCATGTGCCTCCTGAAGTGTGTCGAACGTTGCCTCGTTGTTCTGTCTTCCGGAATAGTTCAGCGCATATACATTCGTGCCCCCCAACAGTCCCGAAGTCATCGCCACGGTAAGTGCAAATGTCAGTATTTGTTTCTTCTTCATATTTTTGTCATTCCTTTTACTTTGCTCAAGGCACAAACAAGTTATGAAACATGTTGTCTGTGCCCCTCCAATCTCTGTTTTATCATTAGTTTACATACGGATTATAGTGAATTTCCTTTGTCTGCGCATCACGTGTAAAGTGCTTCATCCAATTCCATGCAAGCCCTGCATATTCCTGATACAAACCATGCGGAATAAACTCGATAATGCTCAGACCCACCATAGGAACGCCCTCGTCATTGTTCAGGAACCATGTATAATTCGGATACTCATCGTTGATCATCGTTTCACGGTACACATCACCCTTGAAGCCGCTCATCTCGTATGTATCAAAATCAAACTCCACCGGATCCATTTCATTGAAGCCAAGATACCAGTTAATGTTGTTCTGGAAATCCTCTGCAATAATCCCATTTGCAGAGTCAAAATGTGTATGGGTATCATATGTGCAAGTAGTCAGCATCATCGGCATATCCAGTTCCTTAAACTGCTCTTCCTGCTCTGGTGTATGCTCAATCGGTGTTCCGGAATTGTTGACTGCCGCCGCAAACAGACTTGCATCCCCAAATACACATCTGTTCGTAGCGCCACCGCCCATGGAATATCCCGTTACGTATACGCGTTCCGGGTCAATCTCCGGATGTTCCTCAAGGAAGTTGCGTACCAGCACCGGCATCGCTTCTGAAAGCGTATTCCACGGAGAAGGATCGCCAAATGCTGCATTCAGATCCTCGGATGTATGTCTCTCTGCAAGAATTGCAAACCGTTCTTCGCCTGCAAGCTTCAGCCATCCAAGTTCATCAACTGCCTGAATTGGATCATCTCCGCCGCCATGGTTTACAACAATCAGCGGAATGCTGTGCTCTTGTGCTTCTCCGCTCACCATCTCATCCGGAAGGAACTCATACCAAGTCGTTACATACTCGCCCTTTTCTGTCGCGAAGTCTTTCAAAAGTTCCTCATCCTGACGTTCCATCACATGAATGCCATCCGGCGTTACACCGTTGATGATTGCATTGCGGGCACCAAGGGAATATGGCGTCTGGTTCCAGTTATAATTGCGGTACAGTGTCGATGCTGTGTTCAGTCCTGCCTTTACTACCGGTACACGGAAGCATTTGATAAACAGATCATTGTAAGCCTTTTGAATCGTCTCCGCCAGATCAACTTCGTCCGTCGTTGTGGAAATTACCTGCTGAAGCGGATGATCACTGTTGTAATACAGCAGATCATCGCCGTTGCGGCCTGTACTGTCTGTCTCATTTCCTTTCGCATACTTCTCCACTGTCTGTTCGCTTGCATTTACTAGCCATACCGGAACGCATGAAGCAACATTCTGAATCTTCTCCATATCACCGCCTACCAGAAGCATTCCTGCGATACGTCCCACATAATCAAGCGTTGGAGAAACATAATTGTTGATGAAAGTAGCTCCGCCATCGATTCCGATCAGATAACGGTTTGTAACGCCGCCGAAATATCCGGCATCTGCGTAATATGTTGAGTTTTCACCGCGAATCACAAAGCCAACATTGCACATCGCCTGCTGAAGCTGATAGTACGCATACTGATCCGCATCGCCGAAGCCCTTCTCCGGATCAATCGGAGTTACCAGTACAACGCTTCCCGTCGCTTCATCAGCCATCTTTGTAAGACCCATCTCATTCAGGAAGGCAAGCGCTGCATCCTTGTCCTCAAAGTTCTGATCTGTATAGACCATCAGATTTGTGTGCATACGCGGACCTCCTGTCGTCGTATTCAACATACCTGCGGAACGATATATGAACGTTGTATTTTCCGGATATTCATCCAAAGCCGGATCACCTACATACGTTCTGCCAGGATACTCACCCATAATAAATGCCGGTGCGTTTGCATGCGCTTCCTGAAGTGTCTCAAATGTCGCCTCATTGCTCTGATGACGTTTGTAAAGTTCCGCTGCATATGTCGGCGCAACCGAACTGATTGTCAGCCCTGCTGCCAGTAAAAAACCCATAATTTTCTTCATTCTCATAAATTCTTTTCCTCCTGTTTTTTAGAAGGAGCCAAAGACTGCTCTGACTCCTGTGCATCACTTTTCACGATTCCATTTATTTTACATAAGGATTATAAACAACTTCTCCGGTCTCCTGATTACGGCTAAAGTGTTTTGCATAGTCCCAGCAGATTTTTCCGAATTGCTGATACAGTCCGTGTGGAAGGTAATCCGTAATATTCAGACCAACCATTGGAACATCTTGATCATTGTACAGATACCATGTGCGGGACATATACTCATTATTCAGGAATGTCTCTGTGTACTCATCTGCACGGAAACCGGACATCGGATATGTCTCAAAATCATATGTGATATTCTCGATTCCGTTCAGTGTCAGATAGTCGTTGATACGATTCTGGTAGGATGTATTGATATGCTCCGGATCGTACGGATCATCCGGATTCGGAACTGCTGCATGACCGGAAATACCGCCAAAACCACAGAAATCATACGTTGCTGTTGTAAAGAGAATCGGCAGATCCAGATCGTCCGTATTCACGATCTCATCGTCCGTATTGAAAATCGCTGCCGCATTCGGACAAGCCGCTGCAAAGTATTTCGCATTGCCATTGATTGCATGAAGGGTAGCGCCGCCTCCCATAGAATAACCAGTCACATATACACGGCTCGGGTCAAGTGACGGATATTTATCCAGGAAGTACTCGACTACTGCCGGCAGTACATCAAAGCCAACTGTAAACATTTCACCGTGAATAGGAGCAATCATTGCAAAACGCTCTTCTCCTGCCAATGTCATAAAGCCCATCTCATCAAGGAACTGAAGCGGGTCATCGCCGCCGCCATGAAGTGCCAGCCACATCGGAACGGAATGTTCCGGAGCTGTTCCGTCCTTTACCTCTTCCGGAACTACTTCATACCATGTGTCAATGTAAGCACCTGTCCGTGCTTCTCTTCCGAACAATCCTATCGTACCTTCTTTGATATTGTAATCTTTAAAGGTATCCATGCCTGTAAACTCTTCAATCACCAGACCGTCATCTGTCGTATAATCAAAGAATGCGTTACGTTCGCTGAGGGAATATGGAGCGGCGTTCCAATTGTGATCCGTGTATTCTTGTGAGTACGTATGAAGCCCGGAGAGAACTACCGGAAGACGCATGTTCTTAATCAACAGGTTGTAATATCCATAATTGATTTCTGCAGCAAGATCTACCTGCTCTGTATTTTTCACCATGACCTTCTGCTGTTCCATCTCCTGACTAAAGTAAATGTCAACATCCTTTACATAGCCGTGTCGGTTTGTATCATTCGCTTCCTGATATTTTGCCAGGGCTGTCTCTGACGGATTTACCATATAAACCGGGACAACTCCTGCCACATCATGAATACGGTCCATCTTGCCATCAATCAGGATCATGCCGGCAACACGTGTCACATCATCAAACGTCGGCGCAATATAATTGTTAATAAACGTTGCTCCATCACCGATACCTATCACATAGCGATACGTCAAGCCACCATAGTAAGCACCCTCGGCGCATGTGAATTTTTCTTCGCCCTCTGTAACGGTTCCTCCAAGGTTACATGTTGCCGTCTGCATGAGATAATAAGCGCGTGCGTCCTCTTTCGAGAAACTTTCTCCGATTGGATTTACGAGAATAATACTTCCCTTTGCCTCTTCGATAATGTCCACCAGACCCAATGACTCCAAATAAGCCTGCGCCTCGTCCTTCGACTCGAATTTCTCGTCTGTATATACCTGTAGTACCGTGTTGGAACGGTAACCAGCGCTTGTCGCAGACCAGCGCGCTGCAGAACGGTAAATATAAGTTGTCCCCTCTGGATATTCCTCCAGACATGGATCAGAGATATAATTTCCGCCCAATTCAGCAGCCATTGCCTCCGGTCCATTCACGCTCGCTTCCTCAAATGTCTCAAAGCTGGATTCATTTGAGGAAAACTGTACCTGTGCAAAAGCTGTCGTGCTCATTGCAAAAAGAGCAGCAACACAAGAAATGCCAAACTGTTTCCATTTTTTCATATAAATTTCCTCCCTTTCGTCAGTAATATCTGATGTTTATATCATATCATCATCAATAAATTTACAAAATGTATATTCATTGGCTAATTGTTATAATTTTTTTGATCTTTTTTATTCTTTAGTCCTCTTGTATAATAATTTACGAAAAATTTTCGTTTTATTATTGTAATAAGAGCGAGGACACCGCAAAATCATTAAATTCGATGATTCTGCGATGTCCTCTTTTTGGGGGACTATTTTACAGAAAAAGTTTTACACATTTGCATTGTAGATCACTTCACCGGTTTCTATATTACGTGAATAATGTTTCACGAAATCCCAAACCATCCCTGCGTACTCAGGATACAGGCAGTGAACAATACTGTCAATGTATTGGAAACCTACCATCGGCACGTCATTCTCATCCAGGAAGTACCAATAGTGGTTTGTGTATTCATCGTTCATTACATAAGTACCCATGACGTCTGCGGTAAAACCTGTTATCGGATATGTCTCAAAATCAGGGTTCTCCGGCAGGGCTTCCATCTTATTCAATGTCTTGAAATCACTGATCAAATGATAGAAATCCGGAACGATATCATGAGTCACCGTATCTACATTTGCCCAAAGATCATATTCGGAAGTAGAGATACAAATCGGCAAACGTACCTTGTCAAAAGCTTTCCTCTCTTCCTCTGTCGGTTCTGCCTTCATGATACCAGCCTGCGGATAAGCAGCTGCGAACAGACCAGGATCGCCGTACATCGTTTCGCAAGTTCCAAGACTTCCCATGGAGTAGCCATTTACATATACACGGGAGGCATCCAGTGCAGGATATTTTTCAAGCATAAGACGAACCAGAGCAGGGAATGCCTTTGCCAATGCAGCGCGTCCTTCTTCAGAGAAGTTGTTCATGCTGGAATATTCCGGAGCAACAATGGCGATACGCTCTTTACCGGCTACCACCAGCCATCCCTGACCGTCTACATACTGACGCGGATCATCTCCTCCGCCATGTACACACAGCAAAAGCGGAACTGTGCCGGCCGGTGCGGTGTTGTTTTTTACCTCTTCCGGCAAATACTCAAACCAAGTTTGAACATAGGTGAATATGTTCAAATACTCAAACCAAGTTTGAACATATTCACCTTCGGCATTCGTGAACTCACTGAGTTCTTCACTCTTAGTCTCAATTTCATAAATACCATCAGCTGTCACGCCATTGATCAGCGCGTTCCGCTCAGACAGAGAATACGGTGCGCAGTCATTGCCATAACCCTGATATGGAGTAGAAGCGGAATTAAGACCGCTTTTCAGTTCCTGCCCACGGACAGCCTTCACAAATAATCCATAATACGCCTTGTTGATAAGCTCGCTGACCGATGCATCGCTCGTCATTGAAACTACCCTGCGCACCGGATATGCCTGATTGTACCACTCAACCGTGTCAGCGGTGATGTGTTGAGCTTTTGCATCGTTTGCTTCACAGTACTTGGCAATAATGTCTTCCTTACTGTTTACAAGGCAAACCGGTACACTGTCCGCAACAGTACTAATGCGATCCATATCGCCGTTAATCAGCAGCATACCAGCGATACGGCTTACATAATCCTGTGTGCCCGCAACATAGTTGTTCAAGAAGGTAGCGCCTCCGTCAATACCAATTACATAATAGAATCCAAAACCGCCATAGTAAGAGGCATCCACATAGGTCACATCTTCTCCATCTTTCGTTCCCGCTGCATTGATTGCGAACATCGCCGTCTGCAAGGCATAATAATTCTTCTGGTCGGCAGCCGTAAAGCCTGCTTCCGGATCAGACGGTGTCACCAAGATCACACTACCGCGTGCCTGATCAATGATGTCAATAAGACCCAATTCCTTCAAGTATGCCTGAGCCTCATCCTTAGAAGCAAAACTTTTATCTGAATACACTACGATATTTGTATTCAGACGAACCGCTGCATTGATTCCGTACATATCAGCACTGCGGTATACATAAGTTGTGTCACCCGGGAATTCATCCATTACCGGATGAGCTGCATAGGTCTTACTGGAAAAAGGCTGCAGTGCCGCTGGCGCATTGGCACGGGCTTCCGCTATCGTTTCGAAAGTCGAATCATTTCCAAGGGTAGCCTTGTAATCCAGAGCAAGTGCACTGCTCGGTGCGCAAGCTGTCAACATAACGGTAAGGGTCAACAGTTTACCTATGTTTTTTTTCATCATACTACTTCCTCCTTTTTGTTCGTTTATGATAATCTCTTAGAAGTCTTGATCCGGTAAATCAAGGTTTCCAGATCCCCTTTTTATAAAAACCGCTCTGACCTGATCAATTAAATTTCCGAGAGATCATGATTTGGTGTACCTATCTTATCACCAAAGCTATTCTAAATATACAGAAAATCATTTTCATTTTGTTTGTTTTTTTTCAAATTAAGCCATTTATAGTTAATAAGTTTGTTTTTTTGGGGGAAAACGTATTTTTTCAATCGCATTGTCATATTGTGAGAAAATCCTAAAATGAGTTGCAGCCTTTTTTATGCATTTTTCTCACATGGATTTTAACATAATAAAGTAAAAGTATTTTTCTTGTGAATATGATTTTGAAAAATGTACAATTTTTTCAAAAAAATCAAACAAAAAATCAAATATAAAAAAAGAAGGAAAGAAATAATACCCTATTCATAATATTCTTAATTTTATTTCTATTTTTTTGATGATAAAATGTGAAAACAGAATGATGAGGCATGCCCATTCCTGAACACACAGCGCCTGTCCATCATTCTGATACCGGCAAGATGGAGTATCCGCCACAGGCTGTCTTACTCCATACTTCAAATCTATAAATATAAATAGGAGGTCAAATATGAAACATTCCATGAAAATGATAGTAGCATTGGCAGCACTTACAGCGGCAATGGTGTGCGAATCGAGTGCAAGTGCAAACGAAATACCGAAATATGAACAGCATTTTGCAAACGAAGCAACTTTTGAAACACTAGAGGAGGCACACCTGAACGCTCCAATTGAACTGAATACACTGACTGGGAAAGAATATGTGCCAGATCCGGCACTCGATACTTATACGGAAGGTACCACATATGTATACCGTTCTGCCGGAACATACACAAATACAAGTGCCGCTTACCGCATGAATACGAATATTCTGGTCTATACAGACAAAAGCTTTGAAAATAAGGAAAAGGCATTGGATTATTTAAAAGAGCTCGGCGTGACAGAATTGATTGATGAGGCTTGTGGAAGTGCAGTACTTGTTACACCGGCAAATCCAGAAACAGGTTTCGGAGCAGTCGACCAGTATGATTATCTGAAACTTCAGTCAGCAATGTGCAATCTGGGCTTTTCTGTCCGTGACGCAGATGGAAATACAACGTATTATGCGGATAACACCTACTTCGGAGGTCTGACCTACCGGTATTTGATTGGAATTGACGGTGGTGCAGATTTTCTCTGTGATTATGTTTCCGGAACTCTTGATTATGTAAGTCGTGTAGGAGGCATGTTACTAATTAATTCATCTATGAATAAAGCCATTCATGTGGCATGTGAGGTTCCCGTATATCTTGTAAACGGAACAGACGAAGTGTTTGAGAAGTTTCAGACAGTAAATGAAGCATACGCCTGTGAAGAGACCGAAGATCAGACGGTTTATTTCAACCAAACATTCCCGACGCGCCGTGTTGCGGTTGCAAAGAATGGAGAAAAAGCGCTTACAGAATATGTAAAAGATGCTTATTATTCTCTGTTTGTAAAAGCAATGCGTACACCCGTTGTAAAATCCGGTTTGTTTGTTCCGGCAAGTGAATTCAGCGGTTACAGCTGGAACCAAGCTCCGTATACGCTGACAGAGCGCAATGCCGTTCTGAATGGCGTTACTGCTGATGGTATTCATGTAACAGAGCATTATGAAGATCGTTTTTCTGCAATACAGGCAGAAAACGGCGAGTATCTTTCTACCTGGTATGAGTTCTTACCGGAAGAGATCCTGAACGGAACTGCAAAGGAACACAGTATTCCGCTTATTCTCTGCAATCATGGCGGAGGGGATGACCCGGTACAGGCTGTGGATGAGTTGGGACTGATTACGATTGCGGGAAAAGAAAGAATAGCTTTGGTTGCGCCGCGCTATGCAACAGATGTTCCGGGGAATTCTATCATGGGAGCATCCCCATTTGACGTAAACGGTGAGTCTTTACCGACCTTGGTACGGTACATGCTTGATACGTATCCGGCACTTGACCCGGAACGTGTTTATGCAACAGGTTACTCCATGGGTGGTGCAGCAACTGTTTGCTCGGTTGAATGTGCTCCGGAGCTTTTTGCGGCAGCCGTTCCGATGGCAGCGGGTTCGCCGGGAGGACTCTATGTTCCGACCGAGGAGGAAGCAGCAGCATTTATCAAATATGATATACCGATGATGTTTACAACTTCTGAATTTGACCTCCCGAGCGCATTTGATCAGACAGCAGGAACAATCGGAAAAGGATATCAAGACTGCCTTAAAAGATTTATGACCTTTAATGAGATGGGCGAGCTGAATTATGATTTTGAAGCGTATCCGTTGATCGGATTTGCTGCGGATAAAGTTGTAACAACGCTTCTGAATGATGAGTATGAGAACAAGGCATGGTATCTGAATAATGAAGCAGGCATACCGATGATCTGTGTAAATTATACAGAACTACTGCCACACGGTCTACATCCGGATTACGGTACACTGGCATGGAACTTTATGAAGTGCTACAGACGTGACACTGAAACAGGTAAGATTATTTATGCGAAGTAAAATATAAATCACTGGGGCCGTCCTGAATTTCCTTTTCAGGGCAGCCCCTTTTTGCTTCAAATCTATAACCAACAAAGTACGTCAGTCTTAAAATTATTTTTTTCATGGACTCCCTCTGCATTTTCTCGCCCTGCATCTGCCATTTTTGTCCCTTATATACTCTACACTTTCTTTGTCAAACATTTGTATTACGTACTTGACTATCAACACGATAGTCCCGTACGATACGGATTCACAGCTCCAACGACGTGCCGCATTTCGGTTTGGTCTAGACGAAAACACTTTACTTTCATCAATAATTATTATATTATCAAAGATATCATCTCCCCTTGCCTGCGCTATGGGGAGTGTCAAAAAATCATCGGCATGATCTTTCTCATGCCATTATAAAATTTACAAAGCCAAAGGAGAGACAATTTATGTATCAGATAGATTTTAACCATCCTATTCATGTCCATTTTATCGGAATCGGCGGCATCAGTATGAGTGGTCTGGCCTCCATTTTACTCGACCGCCATTTCAAAATCTCCGGTTCCGACGCCA
>JALFHZ010000087.1 GCA_022776445.1 Lachnospiraceae bacterium | reverse complement strand
GTTCGAATCTCCCTTCCGCTACTTCAAAACCCTAGAGTTTTCTAGGGTTTTTCTTTTACATCTCCTGTGGTATGTCTGTAAACGTCCTTCCGCACTGCATCATTCCCCCATCCGCACCGCTCCATGATATACGGATCGGGAACCTCTATGGCGTGCAGAGTAGAAGCGTAGTAATGGCCGAGGTCATGAAAACGGAATCCTTTTAGAAATATTGCATATACTTTAAGAAATATAAAACCCGGGAGATGAAAAGTTGACGGTTTTCTAAACATTTCAGAAAGTCTCTTGTGCTCTGGATATGAGTGTGCTATAATCCGAAAATATGAAAATCAGGAAGGCGATGTCAAGTGAAGAAACTGTTAAGGAAGTACGGACACATCTGGACACTGGGCTACGCATTTATCTACGTGCCCTGGTTTTTATTTCTGGAGCGCACCGTGGTGCGCGGCTATACTGTGATGCATGTGGCACTCGATGATGTGATACCGTTTAATGAATATTTTATTATACCGTATTTGCTGTGGTTTGTATATGTGGCTGGAGTACTCATGTATTTCTTTTTTGTCAGCAGACAGGAGTATTATCGCCTGTGTACATTTTTGTTTACCGGCATGACGATCAGTCTGCTGATCTGTACGTTCTTCCCGAATGGTACAGATTTGAGGACGGCTGTGGATCCGCAGAAGAATATCTGCAGCTGGCTGGTGTATATTGTTCATATGGCGGACACCTCCACGAATGTGTTCCCGAGTATTCACGCTTTCAATTCCATCGGTGTTCACTGTGCGGTGATGAAAAGTCCGGAACTGAAGGAGAAGCGGTGGATCCGCATCGGTTCGTTTGTACTGATGGTTTCGATCTGCCTGTCTACGGTATTCCTGAAGCAGCACTCGGCGATTGATGTGGTGGGAGCCGTGGTTCTGTCTTATGTGATTTATCCGTTTGTCTATGGTACAAATCCGGTTTTCAGCCGCAGGACAGCAAGAAAGAAAGCGCTCGGATAGCGGAAGAAGACAACGAATTTGTGATAACAGATCTTTCTGGTCATCGGAATGCGGTCATTTGTTACTGCATTGTGATGACTTTTTCTTTTTTTCGGAAAATTGTAGGTGTTTTTCTGTTTTTATGCTATACTCATTAATAGTATAATGTGGGAGGTTTCCATGTATTATTTTATCGTGAATCCGAATGCCCGCAGGGGATTCGGTGCAAAGATATGGAAGAAGCTGGAACACCAGCTGCGTCAGTCCGGCATTGAATATGAAGCACTGCTGACCAGACGGCAGGGGGATGCCCGCAGTCTGGCTCGGCAGCTTACGGAAAACTGCAGAGAACCACGAGTGATTGTAGCAGTGGGAGGCGACGGGACGGTCAATGAGATCCTGGATGGATTGTGCCTGGACTGTCAGGTGACTCTGGGATACATCCCCACCGGCACAGGCAATGATCTGGCCAGAAGTCTGAAGCTGCCCAGGCACCCGGGACGATGTCTCAGGAAGGTTCTGAATCCGAAATACTATCAGAATGTGGATTACGGTATTCTCTCCTATGGGGAAGACGCACCTGTATACCGTCGCTTTGCTGTCAGCAGCGGGATCGGTTTTGATGCGGCAGTGAGCCAGGAACTGACGGAATTTCGGAACCGGGGAATACATCTGCTGTTCCACCCGGGGCGTTTGAGCTATATTTTTTTCGGTCTGAAGCGTTTCCTTTTTGCCTCACCGGTGAAGGGGTATCTGCTTCTGGATGACGTGAAAAAAGTGGAATTTAACCATATTTATTTTATTTCGTTTCATATACATCCGTATGAGGGCGGCGGCTTCCGGTTTGCACCGAAGGCGGACAGCGGGGATGGAATGCTGGAGGTATGCGTGGCGCATAATGGTTCCAGGAGGCTTCTGTTCTCGATGCTTCTGGATGCGTTTTTAGGAAGAGCAAACCGTCATCGAGGAGTTCATTTTTATTCGTGCCGTGAGGTGAAGGTGCATGTGGACAGGCCCATGCCGGTGCATGTGGATGGCGAGGGCTGTATGAGCCAGTCGGATATTCATCTGCGCTGTGTGGAACAGAAGCTTCGTATCATGGTATAATGGCAAGGAAAAGGAGACTGAGAGTATGCGAATTGGACAGGGATATGATGTTCACCGGCTGGTGGAAGGCCGGGATCTGATCCTTGGCGGTGTGACGATTCCGTATGAAAAAGGGCTGCTGGGGCATTCGGACGCGGATGTACTGGTGCATGCGGTGATGGATGCGCTTCTGGGAGCGGCCGCGCTCGGAGATATCGGCCAGCATTTTCCGGATACGGATCCGAAATACAGAGGGATTTCCAGTATTGCGTTATTGAAAGCGGTAGGAGCCCTTCTGGAGGAGCAGGGATATGTGATTGAGAATATAGATGCGACGATTATTGCCCAGCGTCCGAAGCTTGCTCCCTATCGTCCGCAGATGACCGTAAATATTGCGGAGGCACTGCATCTGGATGTGAATCAGGTCAGCGTGAAGGCGACGACGGAGGAAGGACTGGGATTTACCGGAACCGGAGAGGGGATTTCCGCACAGGCGATTGCCCTGCTTGCAAATGTGAGAGATTATTGTTATGATGACAGAATGCGGAGCCGTGACTGCGGCGGCTGTCCGGGCTGTTGTGCTTCAAAGGAAGAATCATGACATGGGACAGAACGGTCGCTGAACCGTTACAAAGCAGGCAGAATGAGAGGAGAACTGAGCAATGAAAATTTTTAATACGTTATCCAGACGGAAGGAAGAGTTTGTTCCGCTGGAAGAAGGCAAAGTTAAGATGTATGTATGCGGACCAACCGTATACAATTTTATCCATATCGGCAATGCAAGACCGATGATCGTGTTTGACACCGTGAGAAGATACTTTGAGTACAAGGGCTACGATGTGAATTACGTGTCCAACTTTACAGATGTGGATGACAAGATCATCAAGAAAGCGATCGAAGAGGGTGTGGATTCCGAGGTGATTTCCAGGCGTTATATCGCGGAGTGCAAGAAGGATATGGCGGATATGAATGTCATGCCGGCTACGACTCATCCGCAGGCGACGCAGGAGATCGATGGTATGCTGGAGATGATTCAGACACTGATTGATAAAGGACATGCTTATGTGGCGAAGGATGGTACCGTTTATTTCCGCACCCGTTCCTTTAAGGAGTACGGCAAGCTGTCTCACAAGAATCTGGATGAGATGATGTCAGGTCTTCGTGAACTGAAGGTAACCGGTGAGGAGAACAAGGAAGATCCTTCGGATTTCGTACTCTGGAAGCCAAAGAAAGACGGTGAACCTTACTGGGAGTCTCCATGGTGCCAGGGGCGTCCGGGCTGGCATATTGAGTGCTCTGTGATGTCCAAGAAATATCTGGGCGATCAGATCGATATCCATGCAGGCGGTGAGGATCTGGTATTCCCGCATCATGAGAATGAGATTGCGCAGTCTGAGGCGGCGAATGGCAAAACCTTTGCAAATTACTGGATGCACAATGCATTCCTGAATATTGATAACAGAAAGATGTCCAAGTCTCTGGGCAACTTCTTTACCGTGCGTGAGATTGGTGAGAAGTATGAACTTCAGGTACTGCGTTTCTTCATGCTGAGCGCACATTACAGAAGCCCGCTGAATTTCAGCGCAGATCTGATGGAGGCCTCCAAGAATGGTCTGGAGCGTATTCTGACAGCGGTTGAGAGACTAAAGGATGCGCAGGGGAAGGCGTCCGGAGCAGAGCTGCAGGCTGACGAGCAGACGAATGTGGCAGCAGCAAAAGAATTTGTCGGCAAGTTTGAGGCGGCCATGGAGGATGATTTCAATACTGCGGATGCAATCACTGCAATCTTTGAACTGGTGAAACTGAGCAATTCCACGGTAACGGATGCGAGCAGCAGAGCATATGTGGATTTTCTGAAGGAGACCATTGAGAAACTCTGCGGTGTGATGGGAATCATCACCGAGCGCAAAGAAGAGGTTCTGGATAGTGAGATTGAGGAGATGATTGCTGCGAGACAGCAGGCACGCAAGGCGAAGAACTTTGCACTGGCAGATGAGATCCGTCAGAAGCTGCTGGATATGGGAATTGTTCTGGAAGACACCAGAGAAGGGGTAAAATGGAAAAGAGTATAAAGGACAGCATGGAATGTGCTGCTTCTGATGCGGAAATGAGGGCACCGGCTGACGGTACCCTTTTTCCGATGATGAAGGAGGCACTGAACCTGCAGGATGTGGATGCGCGGACCTATTCACCTCTGGTACTGGCCTATATCGGAGATGCGGTATATGAACTCATAATCCGGACCAAGGTGATCAACCATGGCAGCATGCAGGTGAATAAGATGCATAAAAAGAGCGCCAGCCTGGTGAAGGCGGAGACACAGGCAAATCTGATCAAGGCTCTGATGGAAGGGCTGTCGGAAGAGGAACAGGCTGTGTATAAGCGCGGCCGCAACGCCAAGTCTGTGACGACTGCAAAACACGCCACCATGATTGACTACCGGATGGCCACCGGTTTTGAAGCGTTGATGGGCTACCTGTATCTGACCGGGCGCTGTGACCGTATGCTGGAGCTGGTACATGACGGATTAGAGAAGATTGGAGAACTTTCATGAGATACGAAGAACTGACCATAGAAGGCAGAAATGCCGTGCTGGAGGCATTTCGTTCCGGTAAACCGATTGACAAACTGTTTGTGCAGGACGGCTGCAAGGATGGACCGATTCAGAATATTACCCGTGAGGCGAGAAAACGGGACACCATCATCAGCTATGTTCCGAAGGAACGGCTGGATCAGATGTCGGAGACCGGCAGGCACCAGGGTGTGATCGCCTATGCGGCTGCTTATGAATATGCGGAGGTGGAAGATATACTGAAAGCAGCAGAGGAGAAGGGGGAACCTCCGTTTGTTTTTTTGCTGGACGGTATTGAAGATCCTCATAACCTCGGGGCCATTATCCGTACGGCGAATCTGGCGGGTGCGCATGGGGTGATTATTCCGAAGCACCGCGCATCCGGACTGACTGCAACGGTTGCCAGAACGTCAGCGGGTGCGCTGAATTATACCCCGGTAGCCAAGGTGACCAATCTGGCGGCGACGATTGAAGATCTGAAGAAGCGCGGACTCTGGTTTGTCTGTGCCGATATGGGTGGAGAACTCATGTATCGCCTGAATCTGAAGGGACCGATTGGTCTGGTCATCGGCAACGAGGGAAGCGGAGTCGGCAAGCTGGTGCGGGAAAAGTGCGATATGATTGCTTCGATTCCGATGAAGGGAGATATCGATTCTCTCAACGCATCTGTGGCAGCCGGTGTGTTGGCTTATGAGATTGTAAGACAGAGAATGGGATGAATATGGAGAACAGTGTATGAAGAAAGTTCGAAACAAAAAACACAAAAAGCTGCTTCTGGCAATGGCAGCGGCATGGATGGTGGCCGGAATCTCACCGGCGGCGCCGGTGTCGGTGTATGCGCAGGATGTGATGATTGAGGATGAGGAAGTGCCGCTTTATGCCAAGCCGGAGGTCAGCCATGTGAGAACACCGCAGGCGAGCGGTACAGTGACGTACGGCAACGGCTCTGTGACTGTGGATGCGTCCAACATCAGCCAGGGATATGTGATGATTCAGTATACAGGCGGCTCCGGCAAGATCAAAGTCCAGATCACGAAAGGAAGTATAACCTACACCTATGATCTGAATGCCAGAAATGCATACGAGGTATTTCCGTTCTCGGAAGGGGATGGTACATATTCCATCAAAGTGTTTGAGCATGTGACCGGCAATCAGTATGCGCAGATATTCAGCAAGGAATTGTCTGTCTCCATGCCGGATCCGTTTGCACCGTTTCTGACACCGAATCAGTATGTGAATTTTTCGGAAGGCAGTGCGGCGGTACAGAAGGGAGCAGAAGTGGCTGCGAATGCGCCCGATGCGATTTCCGTTGTGACGAATGTGTACAATTATGTAATTGGCAATATCATCTATGACACGGCAAAGGCAGCTTCCGTGCAGAGCGGGTATCTCCCGGATGTGGATCAGATTCTGGCTTCCAAAAAGGGCATCTGTTTTGACTATGCGGCTCTGATGGCAACGATGCTGCGTACGCAGGATATTCCGACCAAGCTGGTGATCGGCTATACAGGAAGTCTGTACCACGCATGGATTAATGTTTATATTGACAATGTCGGATGGGTAGACGGCCTGATTTATTTTGACGGACATAACTGGTCTCTGATGGATCCGACCTTTGCGGCTTCCGGCGGCGGCAGTCAGGAAATTCGGCAGTATATCGGCAACGGTGCCAATTACCAGGCAAAATATGCATATTAGGAATCAGGGAGTGAGCGATGGCAGGTAAAATTTATTCCGGCAGAGAACTCTCGGCATTCTGTCTTCAGGTGTCTCTGCTTTTAAAAGCGGCTGTCCCGCTGGATGAGGGCCTTTCGATCATGGCGGAGGATGCGTCATCGGAAGCGGAAAAAAAGACGCTTCGCACGATGGCGGAGGATGTGGAACTGGGAGAACCGTTCTGCACAGCGCTGGAGCGTACGGATTGTTTCCCGCGTTATGTGATACAGATGGCAAAGCTTGGGCAGCAGACCGGTACTCTGGACCAGATGATGGAATCGCTGTCTGTATACTATGAAAAAGAAGATCTGATGATGAAAAATATCCGCAATGCAGTTACCTATCCGGTGATGATGATGGGGATGCTGCTGGTGGTGCTGTTTGTGCTGTTTACCAGAGTAATGCCGGTGTTCGAAGAGGTGTACGCGCAGCTCGGTGTGCAGATTTCTCCTCTGTCACGGACGGCGTCCAGGTTCGGCGGAATCTTCAGCGGTCTGGCTCTGGCTTTGTTTGTAATCCTGATGCTGCTTGCTGCGGGAGCGGCAGCTGCGGCCGGCATGGGAAAATCCTTCTCCTGGACGGAAAAGCTGAAGGAACAGTTTAAGAGGAACAACCGTGCGGCTCTTGCGGTGGCCGGACGGCGGTTCACGGCGGTGCTTGGACTGACTCTGCAGAGTGGCATGGAGCTGGAAAAAGGTCTGGAGCTGGCAAAAGAGCTGGTGGACAACGCAGGAGTTGCGGAGAAAATCACTGCCTGCTCGGAAAAGCTGCAGAGCGGTGCTCCGTATTATGAAGCGATGAAAGAGACCGGATTGTTCAGCGGATTCCATATTCAGATGATTCGGGTCGGCACCAGAAGCGGCTGCCTGGATGTGGTGATGCATGACATTTCCGAGGATTATGAACATCAGGCCGATGCTTATATGGACAATATGATTTCCCGGCTGGAACCGACCATGGTGGCGGTGCTTGCTGTGGCGGTCGGCCTGGTACTGCTGTCTGTGATGCTGCCGCTTGCCGGGGTTCTGGCGAGTGTAGGTTAAACGGAGGAATGTGATGAGCAAAAAAAGCATTATCCTGTCGGTGGCTGTATTTGGAGTGACAGTCGGACTGTTTCTTCAGGGAATCTTTTCCTTTTTGAGCCGGGCGGAGGAGGAAGGGGCTTCTACGCTGCAGAATGCAGTGACCCGGGCCTGCGTGCAGTGCTATGCTATTGAAGGAAGGTATCCTCCCAGTGTGCAGTATCTGGAAGAACGGTATGGCATTCAGATTGATGAGGAGCGATATGCGGTGTTTTACAGCGGCTTTGCGTCCAATGTGATGCCGGAGATTACGGTTGTGCCGTTAAAGTGACCGGATGCGGGAAGGAGGAAGTGTGATGAAAAATAAAGCGGGCTCCGGGAATCAGATGATGGGAACGCTGTTTACCCTGATCCTGTTCCTGGTATTTTTGCTGTGCGCACTTTTTACCGTGCTGACCGGGGGTAAGGTGTATGAAAATATCAGCGCGCGTATAGAGCGGAATTTTTCCGAAAGCGTGGCGCTTCAGTATATTGCCAATAAGGTACGGCAGGGAGATGAAGCCGGACATGTATCGGTCAGGGAAATGGAAGCAACGCAGGTGCTGGAGCTGGCGCAGGAACTGAATGGGAGCACGTATGTGACCTGGATTTATTATCAGGATGGAAGCATTCGGGAACTGTTTGCCGGAGCAGACAGCGGGCTTGGGCTTTCCGACGGGCTGACGGTTCTGGAATGCGATGGTTTGAAGCTTGAGCAGGACGGGAGGCTTCTTACGGTGGAAACGGTCGGAGAAGGCGGAGGCAGACTGATGCTGTCTCTCAGGAGCACAGGAGGGCAGGATGAATAGAAAGAGCAGTTCCGGTACCGGTATATTTCTGATGGAAATGATGGTAGTGGTTTTTTTCTTTATCATCTGCGCGTCCATCTGTATTCTGGCTTTTGTAAAGGCAGACCGTCTGAGCCGTCTGGCATCAGAACGCAGTCAGGCCGTCTGTGCGGCGGAAAGCATGGCAGAGGTCTGGAAACTGGAAGGGGTGGAAGGACTGGAACAACGGTTTCGGGCTTCCGTGGAACCGGGAGACGAATGGAATACCGGGACCTGCGAAGTAAACTGGAACCGGGACTGGAATGTGCCGGATGGAGAGGAAACTCCTGTATTTCAGGGAATTCTTACGTCATCATCGGACGGAGCAGGACTTTATACGGCAGCTCTGAGTATTCGGAGGACGGCGGATTCCCGGGAATTGTTTGCACTTGAGGTATGTCGGTACCAGCGACCGTAAAGCATGCAGACAGGAGAATGGAAAAAATTCGGAGGATGCACAGATGGCAGATTATGAGATCAGGCGGAAGGCCAATATAGGAAGCTCTTCTCTGATTTTGATTTTTATTGTCCTGTGTCTGGCAACGTTCGGAGTTCTGTCTTTGGAGAATGCCAGAAGAGAGGATACGTTTTCACAGAAAAATGCAGCTGCGGTACAGGCGTATTATCGGGCTGACCGAGAGGCTGAGGCGTTTGTACAGGCTGTGGATCAGACACTGGCTTTGGCGGACGGCGCAAAGCAGCCGGGGCGTGACACGGTCAGCAGCGAGTTTGCGATAGATGCCGGTTTGGCGCTTCATGTGGAGCTTGCAGTGGACTGGGAGAAGAAAACCAGCCGGGTTCAGTGCTGGAAGGTGGTCGATCGGGGGAAACTGGCGATTGATCAGTCTGTTCCGGTGTGGAGCGGTGAGTGAAGAAAGGGCGTGAAACTATGAAAATAAAAGAAATGCTGCAGATCGCCGTAGATCAGGGAGCGGCAGATATTTTTCTGATTCCGGGCATGCCGTTTTCGTACAAAGTCGGCGGCAGGATTGTCTGCCATAATGATGAAAAGCTGTTTCCCGATGAGATGAATGGGATCATTGAGGAAATCTATCAGATCGCGGGTGACCGGGATATCAGAAAACTGAGGGAGCATGGAGATGATGATTTTTCCATGGCGATCCCCGGTCTTGCCAGATTTCGTCTCAATGTGTTTCGCCAGAGGGGTTCTCTGGCAGCGATTATCCGCGTAATCCGGTTTGAACTGCCGGATTTCCGGAAGCTGCATATTCCGCAGAGCATTATTGATATTTCTCAGATGAATAAAGGTTTTGTGCTGGTAACCGGTCCTGCGGGAAGCGGAAAGAGCACGACGCTGGCATGTCTCATTGATCAGATCAACAAGACCAGAAATCTGCATGTCATTACGCTGGAAGATCCTATCGAATATCTGCACCGGCATAATCAGAGTGTGGTTACGCAGAGAGAAATCGTGACGGATACGGACAGCTATGTGTCCGGTCTGCGTGCGGCACTCCGCCAGGTGCCGGATGTGATTCTGGTTGGGGAGATGCGCGATGAGGAGACGATCAAAACGGCCATGACGGCGGCGGAGACGGGACATCTTGTGATCTCCACGCTGCATACGGTTGGGGCGGCCAATACGATTGACCGTATTATTGACAGTTTTCCGTCCAATCAACAGCAGCAGATCCGTGCGCAGCTTTCCATGGTGATGCAGGCTGTGATCTCCCAGCAGCTGATACCGGCTGTGGACGGTACCATGGTGCCGGCGTTTGAAATTATGTTCTTTAACAATGCGATTCGCAACCTGGTGCGTGAGGCGAAGATTCATCAGATTGACAACCTCATTGCGACCTCTCAGGAAGAAGGAATGATTACAATGGACAACAGCCTTCTGGAGCTTTACCGGAAGGGCACCATCAGCA
>JALFHZ010000081.1 GCA_022776445.1 Lachnospiraceae bacterium | reverse complement strand
TTTTGCCTCCAGTTCCTTGCTTGTCTCCTCCATCTGGCGCTGCATCTTCTGCGCCTGTTTCATCAGATTATTCATATTACCCGGCATACCACCCGGGAATCCACCACGTTTTGCCACGTTTCTTTCCTCCTGTTCTGCGTTATAATCTCTCGGAATCTTTAAGCCAGTAAATATAAGGCTTTCAGATTCCTTTTTTATTAAAATCCCCCACTTTTTTTATCAAAAACACTTGACAAATCCATCGAAAAATGCGGCGCTTCGCGCCCTTATTTATAAGATATATTTTTCGATTGGAGGCGATTTTTTTGTTACCTGTTAACTGTGGCACTCATTCCGACTACCAAAACTTTGTTGTTAAAAATCTTCGTAAATATTATCCTGATCCAGACGCGATTGCTCGCTCTACATGGGATATCATTGAACGTTTTTGGACATTGGATTTATCTTACACTGATGAACTCATGCGGGATAAATACTCTAAATTCGGTCCGGCTCCAAGAACACCTTCCTGTATGCAGCGTTCTTATCTTTTATCCATTGATTTTAAGGTTACTTCCATAACCGACTGGGCTGCGCAATTGAAAATTAATCCTTTGTATGCTATTCTCAGCGGATTTGAAGTTGGAAATACACCAGGAATTGGGACCTTTTATGATTTTTTTAATCGCTTATGGGATTCTGAAGATGATAATCTTTCTCCTCATATTCATCCCCTAAAAGCGAAGGTAAAGAAACCCAAAGGCAAAGGTACTAAAGCCGCATCTGTTGAAAAAGTAACCGTTGACCAATTGATTACCCAGCTTGACGACACTACTTTTATTCCTGAACAGCAGCCTTATCATTCCCTGCTTCAAATTTATAAAAAGCAGTTTCTTGATGTGTCTGTTTCTAAAGGATTAATCCATACCGATTCCTTATCTCTCGCAGGCGACGGTACTCCTGTTGTTACCTCTCACAGAATGAGAAGCCACCGTATTTGTGACTGTAGAGAAAAGGGTATTTCAGAATGCAACTGTGACAGATACTTTTCTCAGCCGGACTGTGACATCGGATGGGATTCTTCCAGAGACTGTTGGTATCATGGATACGATTTATATATGCTTGTTGCTTCTGATTCAGAAAGCGACCTTCCTGTTTTCCCTTTGCTGAACCCTGCCTCAAGACATGATTCCCACGGCTTTCTGCATACCTTTTTCAGAATGAAAAGCTTTTTGCCTGAATTTAATATATCCAAGCTGCTTCTTGATTCTGCCCATGATGCAATGCCTATTTATAAATACTGCAGACAACACAGCATCCAGCCTTTCATTGATTTGAATGAAAAACGTGGTATCAAAGTCAAATACAAAGATGACTTTACCATCGGAAAAGATGGCGTTCCTGTCTGCAAAGAAGGGCTCCGAATGAATCATGATGGTTCAGAACCTGCGAAACACAGAATAAAATACCGCTGTCCTCTCGCAAGCAGAAAATACGGCTGTTCCTGCGAACACCCATGCTCTGATTCAAAATACGGTAGAACTGTTCATCTTGCCATGAAAGACAATCCTAGATTGATTAACATACCACCTCGTGACAGTGCAGAATGGAAAACGGAATTTCATGCAAGAACCTCTGCGGAACGTTCCAACAAACGTGAGAAATTAGACTTCAAATTAGAAGACGGCAGACACCGATCTACTAAGATGTGGTACTGCCGCCTCTATCACATCATGATGCTTCAGCATCTTGATGCATGGGATTTGCCCTATGAATCCGCCCTGAGAAAGTTGATTCTACAAACGGCATAATCCTATTTAGATTATACACTCTTTCCCGGCATAGCGACAACCGTTATGTTTATTTCTCATGTCTTTTTTTATCTTTTTCGGATAATATTCACTTTTCAATGTTCATTACCGGCTGAGCCGGATATAATCACTCAGGATTCCGAGAGATTATTCAACTTTTGCAAAAGGAAGATATGGTCCGTTGCAACAGACAGAAATCCCCAGCGGTAAATCTCTGCTGTGTAAATAACAGCTTTTACAGCCGTCTACCCCGCAACTGATTTTCGTGCTTGCAAACATCTGAAGTCTGGATATATCCAAAGTTTCACACTGTTTTACAAAAGAAAGCAGTGCGGGAATATTCAATGCAGCAATCATGGAGACCGTTTCCAGATCCCGATCCTTTAAAATATTCTCCAGTTCCAGACTCATTTCTTCCAGCGAGGATACTGTCTTAATCTGTTCATGATCCTGAAAACTTCCCATATCTTTTGAAGGTGTCAAACCAATATGCCGACATGTCTCATATTGGTTGAGAAATGGCGATGCCAGAAAGAATGTAGATGATTCTGAAAGTACCACCATAGTATCCTTTCTCAACACAGGACGTCCATTTGCCCCCATACGGTCAGAGCCCCTCCTGCCACCTCGTGATATAATGAGGTTCCTTCAACTGCATAGACAATAAAACCCTCATCCGTCTTTCTCTGCAGCATATAAGGATAAGCCCAGTGCGTCGGACCACACCTTCTTAATCATGACAAATTGACCAGGCAATCCCTGAAATCCCGGATATTCTACGTGAATTTCCTTATAAATTCGATTTTCCGATCCCTGTAATGTATGAACAGCCAGGATTCTGGTATCTAAAATCAAATGTTCTCTCAATTCTTCACTTCTCCAGCAATCTTATATTTTATAAATAAATATAAGCTCCAGGTCCTAACGGAAGATTAAACATCATCCATATCAGGAACTGTATAATTAATACAATACCAATAGCAATCGTATACGGCAGTGCCAAAACCATGATAGTTCCCAGACCAACCTTTCCGTATCCTTTCGGTTTCCATAAAGTATAGTAACCAATAATTGCACCCAACATTGCATTCATCGGACAGATGGAATTCGTAACTGCACCACCGATTCGGTAACACATCTGAATTACAGCCGGTGACAATCCAATGGAACTGAACAGCGGCAGAAATACCGGTACAAACGACAGCCATTTTGTCAGTCCGCTGATGACAAACAGGTTTGCAAACATAGTAATGAGAATCAATCCCAGCAATGCAGGAACTGGTCCGATGTTCAATTCCTGCAGCATGCGTCCACCTGCCGCTCCGATCAAGTCTCCTATATGGCTGTCGGAAAATACCCGAATCATAAGGCTTGCACTCAAAACAATGATAATAAAACTGGAGACATCATTGATTCCTTTTGCCATCATTTCCGGCAATTCCTGCATAGACTTCATACTACCGGAGAACTTGCCGTAAAAAATACCGGCAAAAACAAAATACAAAGCAATGATCATAACTAATCCAGAAAGGAATGGAGGCCCTGGCAAAATACCGCCAGCTTCGTTTCTAAGAATTCCATTTGATGGAATGGTCATAAAGGAAATCGCTGCGAAATAAACTACCGAAAAGATTCCTGCAGCACGCAAGCCCCTCAACTCCTGTGGTGTCAGCTGACTGTCGTTAATTAATGTACTGCCTCCTCCGGTTAAATTTGCATTCGGATCAATCAATGGCAGTTTATTTTTCATAACCGTCTTGCTGACAACTACCATAGTAATTGTAATCAGGAATGTGCTGACTAAAATGAAATACCAGTTAATCAACGCATTGGTAGGCGCATCAATTCCAAGGTTTGCGGTAATCTGCTGGGTTGCCGCAGCTAAATTGATGTCGTTGCTGGTGATAACAATCGTAGCAGAATTCGCTGCTGTAGCTCCAATATAGGAGAGTGTAATTCCCAGCCAGGGGTTATATCCCATGGCTGCAAAAATAGCGCCGGATAAAGGCGGCAGTACAACGACTGCTACGTCTGCAAGAAGATTTCCGTTTACTGCAATGAAAGCAATGATCGCCATCATCCAAACAGGAGAAGCTTTCAGCAAAACACGACGAACAAATGCAGACAAAAGTCTGGAACGCTCAGCTACCGCGATGCTGATAATAACTACCATAGCCGTTTTCAACGGGCCAAATGAAATAAATGTCTGTGGAAAATTAATAATTAAATCCAGTATATACTCTTTTGTCAACATATTCTGCGCTGTATACACCCGCTCCATCGTCTCACCAGTATCCTTTGCCGCCTTCAGGGCTGTAACCGAAACACCAGCCTGCCCCAAAATAAAGGATAATACCAGGATAACACCTGACAGGAGCATAAAAAGAATAAATGGGTGGGGCAAAGCATTGCCTCCCCGCTCAATCATATCAAGAATTTTATCCAGTCGGGAGAACCACTGTTCCGGACGCATTTCTACTCACACACCTCTCGCGAGGTGCGACTCATCCGGAACATAAACCGTCCAATCTTCCGCACGTTTCTACTCACACACCTCTTGCGAGGTGCGACTTAGTCTTGATACCTCATTGCCATATTCCCATAGTTTCTACTCACACACCTCTTGCGAGGTGCGACGGTCATATTCCATACAGCACCAGACTCTTTCGCGTTTCTACTCACACACCTCTTGCGAGGTGCGACGTCATATAGGCAATACCATCAGCGGCATACACGGGTTTCTACTCACACACCTCTTGCGAGGTGCGACATTACTGGGGAAGCATCAATTTAAACGGGAAAAACGTTTCTACTCACACACCTCTTGCGAGGTGCGACCTGGATGCTCTGAGTGCAGAAAAATGGATGAAGGTTTCTACTCACACACCTCTTGCGAGGTGCGACGGAACCGGGGATTGAAGAGATCCGTGGATTTTTAGTTTCTACTCACACACCTCTTGCGAGGTGCGACAAAGACATTGATAGTACTAGATTACATAAAATCCGTTTCTACTCACCCCCCTCTTGCGAGGTGCGACCCCCTCTGAATTGATACATAATATTGCTAGATTGTTTCTACTCACACACCTCTTGCGAGGTGCGACCCACCGTTGCTTGTATGGGTTCTCTTCCTTCCGGGTTTCTACTCACACACCTCTTGCGAGGT
>JALFHZ010000074.1 GCA_022776445.1 Lachnospiraceae bacterium | reverse complement strand
TTTTTCTTCCAGGGATTCATAAATGTCCACTCCACCGCAAGACTGATAAATATTGCCGATACTGCCTTTGAAGGAATCATCCTTCTCTTTGCCGAACAGATCTGATTCATCACCAAAGCGCATACTCTGAATTACTTCCATACACTCTTCATATTGAAGGACATATGTTGTTTCATTTCCTTTCGGGCGAGTCATGTTCTGGTGATCGTAGGAATCCAACAGATCAAGTGCATTACTGTACTTTTCAATTACGGAAAGTACCTGTTTACTGTCCAGTTCATTCTCCGTCCTTTTCATAATTCGTATCACTTCTCCCAATTGTTTGATACGATTATCATTCACCGCATACCCTTTCAATATGTACTGTTTTAATACGGAATTTGCCCAACGGCGAAATTCTACACCGCGTTTTGATTTTACTCGATAGCCAACGGAGATGATAACATCTAAAGTATAAAATGGTACCAATTGCTTTACTCCATCAACACGCATTTTTTGCGTGTTGTTATCTTTTTCTACTTCCATTTCTGAAAAAACATTATTTATATGTTTACGTATTGTTTTTTCATCTCTTTCAAACAACATCGCCATTTGATTTGCACTTAGCCACACTGTTTCATTTTCAATGTTTACTGGTAACGTTACTAGGTTATCTTCCGTTTCAAAAATTACAATTTCATTCTTTTTTTTCATCTGTTTCTTTATCCTCTTGCCATTTATTTACTATTTCCTCATACAATAGCTGATACTTAATCAGTCGTGGAATATATTCCGGTGGTTTCCTGCGCCCTGCTTCCCAATCTTCAATTGTTCTAAGTGGAATGCCAACATGTGTCGAAAAATCTTTTCTGGATAATCCCGTTTGTTCCCTAAGCATTTTTATTTTTTCTTTTAACTCCATAATTTCAGTCACCTTCTAACAAGTATTAAAATAATCATATCATATATCGAAAATATTCGCAATGCGTGGTTTGAAAAATACTCATAAAAAAGAGGATCTTACAAGAAAGCTTGTAAGGCCTCTTTCTTGTCTTGCCCGACTCAATGCTCCAGCATATTCTCAATAAATATCCCATACCCTCTCGTCGGGTCATTCACCAGCACATGGGTGACTGCCCCCACCAGCTTCCCGTCCTGAATGATCGGGCTGCCGCTCATTCCCTGTACAATCCCCCCGGTAATCCGCAGAAGATCCGGATCCGTCACGCGGATCAGCAGGCTTTTATTCACCTGTATCGGATTATAATCGATTCTCTGGATCTCAATCTCATAATCCCGCAATACGCCGGAAACATTACTGCGAATCCAGGCCTGCCCTTTCCGGATATCCTGCTGGTAACCGATCTCCATTGCCTTCCCCTGCAGAGAATGCTCCAGCTTATCGTTAACCGTTCCGAAAATTCCATTTTCGGTGTTGGCCTTCACCGTTCCAAGCTGCGTTCCCGGTCCGTAATAGATCACCCCCGCCATCACCCCCGGATTTCCGGCAGCGCCTTTTTCCACCCCCAGAATCTCGGTCTCATACAGCGCTCCCTCCGCAATCTCCACAACATCCCCCGTATCACTGTCACTGATTCCGTGACCGAGCGCGCCAAAACTGCCGTTCTCATCCACGTAGGTCAGCGTTCCGATTCCCTGTGTGTCATCCCGAACCCAGGCCCCAAGCTTGTAGCTTCCGTCCGCAGCCTTCACCGGACTCATCTGAACTTCCATCTGTACGCCGCCCCGTCGAATCCGAAGCAGAGCCTCGCTCTCTCCGATCCGATTCAGATTCGTAATCAGCGCTTCCTTGTCCTGCAGCGGTTCTCCGTTGATTGCCTCGATATAATCGCCGGACTGAAGAACACCATAGGCAGGTTCCGTTTCTTCCCCCGCTTCATTCGTAATACGCCCCGTCCCGATCACCATAATTCCCCGTGATTTGAGATAAATTCCCACAGGTGTTCCGCATGGGATCGCATACTGGGTCCCGGACGCATCCAGCTCGATCTCTTTAAACAGAATCTTTCCAAACAGCTTCATACCAAGCCGATACGTACCTTCCTGCTTCACATACAAAGACAGTGGTTCCTCTGCTTTCAGACGAATTTCATTAGCCGGGATGCCGGACTCACTGCCCAGAACTACCGCCTCGCTGTCACTGAGCATGGTCACTTCAAATGGCAGAGCAAAGTCAAAAGTTTCCTGTTCATTTGCCACTACATTCAGTCTGCTCGGAATCCGGCGTTCTACATAATAAACCGTAAAACCAGCCATAAGGAATATACCCAGCCAGAACATCCGGATCAGATATCTCCGATATCGCTCCCGGCCTGATAAAACCTTTCTTCTGCATCTTCCTTCCGCATCTTCCCGCATCTCACATACCTCCTCATATCTGCAGCACATCCTGAGCTTCATCATCAAAACGAAAAAGGAGCTTACGATAAGCTCCTTCCTAGTATGTGAGAATTGCGGACAATCCACACTGACAGTTTTTAGTTGTACAAGCTACTTCTGTAAAAGCGCCTGCTTGGTTTTCTCCGCGAGCCGCTTCATCTCACTTGCATTCTGCACGACGGCATCGGTAATCTGCACTCCGCCGAGCAGCCGCGCCAGTTCAGACGTCATGGCAGACTCATCCAGCGCATGAATCCGCGTCCGTGTTTTTCCTCCGTCTGCCGATTTTGCGATCTCATAATGGCAGTCCGCCATCGCAGCAATCTGCGGCAGATGGGTAATACAGATCACCTGGTGATTTCTGGAAATAATCGCCAGCTGCTCCGATACCTTCTGTGCCGTGCGGCCGCTGATTCCGGTATCGATCTCATCGAAGATCAATGTGGGAATATCATCACTGTCCGCCAGTACCGTCTTGATCGCCAGCATGATTCGGGACAGCTCACCACCGGACGCCACCTGCCCGAGTGACCGCTGCGGCTCGCCCGGATTGGTGGAAATCATGAATTCCGCTTCATCATAACCACCTGCCGTAAAATGATCCAGTCTCCGGAACTCCATGGAAAATGAAACATCCAGGAAGTTCAGGTCCACCAGCCCCGCCCGGATTTTTTCTGTCAGTCCTTTCGCGGCCTCCTGTCTCTCTTTCGACAGCTTTTCACAGAGTTTGTCCAGCTGCTCTGTCACTTTCTTATATTGTATCTCCGTTTTCCGGCGATATTCATCAAAATGTTCCAGCTGCTCCAACCGTGTTTTTTTCTCCTCCAGAGCCTGATTGATTTTTTCCAGTGTGCTTCCATATTTGGACTGAAGTCCATGGATCAGATCCAGACGCTCTTCCATTTGCACGAGTGCATTTTCATCAAACTCCACTTCATCCAGATAAGCACCGATCGCATGATGAATGTCATTTAAAATCGATTCGGCATCATACAGCTGATCCTGTATCCCCTTCAGCTGATCATCATAGGAAACCACCTCACTGACCTGATGCAGCGCCCGTCCGATGCCATCCGTATCCACCGCATCGTAAGCGGCACTCAGACTCTCAATAATCTTTCTTCCGTTGACACATCTGCGGTACTGTTCGGTCAGATGCTCTTCTTCTCCCGGCTTCAGCTCTGCCCTTTCAATCTCTTCGATCTCAAACTGCAGAAAATCAGCCTCCCGCTTCCGGCTTTCCTGATCGCCGCAGGCTGCTTCCAGTTCCGCACGGAGCGTCTTATATTCCTGATAAACAGCCGAAAGTTCTTTTTTCAGTTGACCGGTACGGGATTTGGCATAGGTATCCAGAATCTCCAGATGCTTGGAGACATGCAGCAGAGACTGATGCTCGTGCTGACCATGAATATCAATGAGAAGTCCGGTGATCTGTTTCAGTCGGGCGGACGTTATGGTCTCATCGTTGATTTTACTGATACTGCGGGACGGCATGATCTTTCTGGAAAGAATGATCTGCCCATCCTCATCCGGGTATACATCCAGAGCTGCCAGCGCCTCCCGCTTCTCGTCCTCCACGGAAAAAATCAGCTCCACATAAGCATAATCAGCACCGCCCCGGATCATATCCCTCGGTGCCTTCTGACCCAGCGCCAGATTGACGGAACCAATGAGAATGGACTTACCTGCACCGGTCTCACCGGTCAGGATATTCAGCCCATTACCAAATTCCACATCCGCCTGTTCAATCAGCGCCAGATTCTTTACATGCAATTCCAACAGCATGTCATTCCTCCTATCCTGCAACCAGCTTTTTGATCTTGTCCATCACCAGAATCGTGTCATCCACGCTTCTGACTGCGCACATAATCGTATCATCTCCTGCAATGCACCCCACAATCTCATGAAAGTGAATGGCATCCAGGGCAGCTGCCACTGCCATCGCCATACCGGAAACTGTCTTAATCACGAGAATATTCTGTGCCATATCCATGGAAAGAAATCCATCCTTCAGAATCCGGATATATTTGTCGCTGAAGGTTCCCTGGCTCTGCATCACCACATAACGCTGTCTTCCATTTTCTGACTGGATCTTGGTCAGCTTCAGTTCCCGGATATCACGGGATACCGTCGCCTGCGTCACGCGGTAACCGGCCTCGTTCAGCCGTTCTGCCAGCTCCTCCTGTGTCTCGATCTCGTATCTGCCAATCAGCTCCACAATCTTACTGTGTCGTTCCAGTTTCATTCCCTTACCTCCTGCGCCTAAACACGGCTCATCTTATTTCTCAGATTCTCCAGAAACGATATGTTTTTCAGCTGAACCAATGTGGTATAGCTTGCGGATTTACGGATCTCCAGGACATCCCCGTTTCCAAATTCCATGATCTTATCTCCATCAAACACAATCATCTGCCTCCGGTCAGACTCTCCGGACATCTCAAACGCCACCACATCATCCTTTGTAAGCACGATGCTGCTGGAATTCAATGCATGAGAACAGACAGGCGTCAGTACCATCAGCTCTGCCCCCGGCTTTACAATCGGGCCCCCTGCCGAAAGGTTGTATGCCGTAGATCCGGTCGGTGTCGCCACAATCATTCCGTCCGCCAGGTATTCATTCAGAAAGGAGCCGTTGACCGAAGTCTTAAACCGCAGAACCTGCATCCCTTCCGCCCCGGTCAGCACGATATCGTTCAGGGCAAATCCCCGGCGTTCCCCTCCGGTTCCGATCAGGCATCCCTCCAGCATCATCCGTTTTTCCAGCTGGTAATTGTCGGTCAGCAGCGCGTCCAGCATCGGAATCACCGATTCGCCGCGCGCAACCTGCGTCAGATAACCCAGGTTGCCCATGTTGATTCCGATCAGAGGAATCTGTCGGTCGATCAGATCTCTGGCAGCCTGAATCAGCGTGCCGTCTCCTCCCAGTGTTATCACGCACTCGGTTTCCGGCGGAACCTGACCGGGGTCCGTATATCCCTTCCCGTGCCCGCCTGCATTGCGGGATTTCAGACTGCCGCTGCAGGACGCGCCATGCTGCTTCAGATAAACAGCAATCTCCTGTGCCGCCTCACAGGTCCCCTCTTTTGACAGATTGCCTATCAGATAAAAATGCTTCATTGCTGCGCACTCCTCCTACAGGTTCTTATGTGCCTCTTCCACGATACCTGCCGGATCCACAGGAACCTCCGGATAAAGCTGACCATCCGTATGGTTCTGCAGATAAAGCAGATATTCGATATTGCCTTCCGGTCCCTTGATCGGTGAAAACTCCAGATTCAGAATCTCGAAGCCCTGACTCACGGCGAACTGAATCACCTGTTCAATCACTTCCAGATGTGTGCTTTTCTCCCTGACAACGCCCTTCTTCCCGACCTTTTCACGCCCTGCCTCAAACTGCGGCTTAATCAGGCATACGATCTGTCCGTCATCCGTCAGAAGCTGCTTCACCGGTCCCAGCACCTTGGTCAGAGAAATAAAGGATACGTCAATGGATGCAAACTGAATCCGATCTGCGATATCCTCCGGTGTCACATAACGGATATTGGTCTTTTCCATGCAGACGACCCGTTCATCATTGCGCAGTTTCCAGTCCAGCTGTCCATGCCCCACATCGACAGCATAAACTTTCACAGCACCATTCTGCAGCATGCAGTCCGTAAATCCTCCGGTAGAAGAACCCACATCCATACAGATTTTTCCGGCAAGCTGTACGCCAAAATGTGTCATGGCCTTCTCCAGCTTCAGTCCGCCCCGGCTGACGTATTTCAGCGTTGTCCCGCGCACTTCAATCACAGCCGTATCCTCAAACATGGAACCGGCCTTGTCCTCTTTCTGTCCGTCCACATACACAATGCCGGACATGATAATGGCTTTCGCCTTCTCTCTGGAAGCCGCAAGCGCGCGGTTTACCAGCAATATATCCAGTCGTTCTTTCATATTCTTCCTCTTTGTCACTTATTTTCATCCAGAATTGCTCGGATCTTGCGGACTACGGAGTCACTGTCGATTCCCAGCATCTCTCTCAGGATCGATACATTGCCATGCTCCACATAGGCATCCGGCAAAGCGATATTAAGCACTTCGGTCTCCGGATGATGCTGATGCACATAAGCAGTTACCTGAAGTCCGTAGCCGCCCTGAAGCACATTCTCCTCCAGAGTAACGATCAGACGGTGACCGGCTGCCAGCTGCTCCACCAGTTCCTCATCCATCGGCTTGATAAAACGTCCGTTGGCAAGTGTACAGCGAAAGCCTTCCTTCAGCAGTTTCTCCCGTACATGCTCTGCCGTACTTACCATACTTCCCACCGCAAGCAGCGCAATCTCGCTTCCCGGAATCAGGATCTCCCCTTTTCCATATACGATCGGTGTATCGAACTGCCGAAGTCCGCGGTATGCCTGTCCTCTCGGATAGCGGATCGCAATCGGTCCTTCATAGGTTTCAATGGCAAATTGCAGATCCCGGCGAAGCTCCCACAGATTCTTCGGTGCCAGCACGCTCATGTTCGGAATAGAAGTCAGATAGGATAAATCAAAAATCCCCTGATGTGTTTCACCGTCGCTGCCTACCAGACCTGAGCGATCCAGCGCAAATACCACCGGCAGATTCTGAATGCAAACATCATGCAGAATCTGGTCATATCCTCTCTGCAGGAAGGAAGAATACACCGCCACTACCGGCTTCAGGCCGGCCGCCGCCATCCCGGCTGCCGAAGTAACTGCATGCTGCTCCGCGATCCCTACATCGAAAAAGCGATCCGGGAAATAATGGCCGAATGCTTTCAGACCGGTTCCGTCCGGCATCGCTGCCGTAATCGCTGCCACACGCGGATTATCTCTGGCTATCCGGCACAATTCTTTGGAAAATACATCCGTATAACTGGGATAAATCTTCTCCTTCAGCGGCTTACCGGTATCAATATCAAAAGGTTCCACACCATGAAAGCGGGCAGGGTTTTTTTCAGCCGGACCATAGCCCTTCCCCTTCTTTGTCAGGACATGAACCAGAACCGCATGATCCATCTTGCGGGCTTCCCGAAAAATCTTGACCATCGCTTTCACATCGTGCCCGTCCACCGGGCCAAGATACGTAATTCCCATATTTTCAAACAGCATTCCCGGAATAAACAGCTGCTTGATGCTGTTCTTGGTTCTGCTGATCTTCTCCACCAGCCCCTCACCAATCACCGGTATCTCGGAAAGGGCACTGGACACATGTTTTTTCAGCTCGTTGTACCCGGCATCCGACCGGATCCCGTTCAGATACTTTGACATGCCTCCTACATTTTCTGAAATCGACATATTGTTGTCATTCAGGATAATGATATAATTTTTCTTCAGTCTGGCAGCATTATTCAGCGCCTCATAAGCCATGCCGCCGGTCAGCGCCCCGTCTCCGATCACGGATACCACCGCATAATCTTCTCCCAGCAGATCCCTGCCCTGTGCCATTCCCAGCCCCGCAGAGATCGAGGTTGAACTGTGGCCGGTATCAAAGGAATCATAGGGACTCTCCTTGCGTTTCGGGAAACCGCTCATGCCTCCGTACTGGCGCAGCTCATCAAACATCTCCCTGCGTCCGCTCAGAATCTTGTGCGTATAGGACTGATGCCCCACATCCCAGATCACTTTGTCCTTCGGCAGATCAAATGCCAGAAACAGTGCGATCGTCAGTTCCACCACACCCAGATTGGACGCCAGATGTCCTCCGGTCACGCTGGTCTTTTCGATCAGAAACTGTCGGATCTCCGCTGCCAGCTGTTTCAGTTCTTCTGCATTCAATGCCCTGACATCCCAGGGACCTTCTATTCGTTCCAAAAGCATATTGATTAACCTTCTATTTTTCTCTGGTTACCAGCATCTGAATCAATCCTTCCAGGAACGGATTCTCTCCCGGAAGCTGATGCAGAAGATCGATCGCACGGGCAGAAATCTCTTCCACGTCTGCTTTTGCCTGTTCGATGCCAACCAGGGTTACATATGTTGTTTTATGGTTCTTCTCATCACTGAGCACCGGCTTGCCCAGCATCTGAGGCGTGCTGGTTACATCCAGAATATCATCCTGGATCTGGAATGCCAGACCAATGGCCGATGCCATCTGCTCCACAATGCCAAGCTGCGGCTCATCCGCACCACCAAGCAGTGCTCCGATCATCATGGATGCCTCCAGAAGCGCTCCGGTCTTCAGACGATAGATAAAATCCAGTTTTTCCTGCGGAATCGTCCGGTTGGTCAGTTCCACGTCCACCACCTGGCCGCCGATCATGCCGTAGATACCGGTTTTCTCCGCCAGAATTCCGATCGCTCTGCCGATGCGCTCCGCCTGTGCTCCCATCCGGAAGGCTTTCGCGGCTGTCTCAATCGCATAGATCAGCAGAGCATCCCCGGCAAGAACCGCCATATCATATCCGAATTTTACCCAGGTCGTCGGCAGGCCGCGGCGCAGCTCGTCGTTGTCCATGCAGGGAAGGTCATCATGAATCAGGGAAGATGTATGAATCATCTCGATCGCAGCCATAAACGGCTCAATCTCCCTGCCGCTCCCGCCAAACAGACGATATGTCTCCTGCATCAGCATCGGGCGCAGGCGCTTGCCGCCTGCCCGGACACTGTAATTCATTGCCTCAAATATGGTTTTCTGATGTCCGTCCTCCTGAGGCAGATAGGAATCCACCACCGCTTCCACGGCTTTCGTCCGTCTTTTCAGTTCTTCACGCATCTCCATCCTCTGCACCTCCCTGCAGGATTATCATCTGCTTCTCCACTTTATCAATTTTCTCGCCGCAGGACTTCACCAGCTTCATGCCAGCCTCGTAGCAGGCAAACGCTTCCTCCAGTGACGTCTCCGAAGCTTCCAGTTTCTCTATAATCTGATCCAGTTCCTCAAAGGTCTGTTCTATCGTTTTTTCCTTCATGATCTTCACTCCAGTTCTTCCACTCCGGTCACCCGGGCTTCAATCCGTCCGTCCAGAATCCGGATCGTAATCGGATCCTCTTTTCTGACATCCCGGATATGCTCAATGCGTTTTCCGGCAGCATCCGTCAGGAATCCATATCCCCTGCTGATCTTTTCCAACGGTGACAGGCCATGCAGCCGGCCGCCGGTCAGAGCCAGCCGATGACGCGCCTCCAGAATCCTGTGCTCCATCATCGCCTGCAGATGTTCTTCCAGATCCGCCAGACGTTTTCTCTTCTCATTGAGCTGCCGTTCCGGATCATGGAGTCTCAGTTGAAGGCGATACTGCTCGATCCGGTGACGCCTCTGCTCCAGCTGCCGCTCCATCCCGCGGCAAATCGCAGCCTGACAGGCCATCCGCTGTTCCTCAAACTGCCGGTAATCAAACACGGCCAGCTCTGCCGCCGCCGACGGCGTCGGTGCACGCAGATCTGCCACATAATCGGCAATCGTCACATCCGTCTCATGCCCAACTGCAGAGATCACCGGAGTCCGGCAGTTGAAAATCGCCTGAGCTACCAGTTCTTCATTGAACGCCCAGAGGTCTTCCATCGATCCGCCTCCGCGTCCGACAATCAGCACGTCCAGATTCCTTGCATCCAGCACCCGGATCCCGGCGGCAATACTTCCGGCCGCTTCAGCCCCCTGCACCAGAGCCGGATACAGCACCAGCTGCACATAGGGATTGCGCCGATGCGTAATATTCATGATATCCCGGATGGCAGCTCCGGTGCTCGCCGTCACCACTCCGATTTTCTGCGCATATTTCGGAATGGGCCGCTTGTATTCCGCGGCAAACATCCCCATCTCTTCCAGTTCATCTCTCAGCTTCTGAAACCGTGCATACAGATCGCCGGTTCCGTCCAGCTCAATGCTTCGTGCATAAAGCTGATACTTGCCGTCCCGCTCGTAGACATCCACCGAACCGCTGACCACAACCTGCTGTCCTTCCTGCAACTGAAAAGAGAGACCTCGTCGCTGGCTTGCAAACATCACCGCCGATAAGGTCCCGGACTTATCTTTCAATGTAAAATAAATATGCCCCGAAGTGTGGTACTTGCAGTTGGAGATCTCACCCCGAACAGCAATCCGGCTCAGAGCAAAATCCTGGGCAAACATATTCTTAATATAGGAATTCACCTGGGATACTGAATAAATACCTGCCATATTACTCCGTTGTCACCAGCTTTGCCAGCACTCCGTTGATAAAAGCCGGAGCGTCATTTCCGCCGTATTTCTTGGCCAGATTCACCGCTTCGTTGATCGCAACCTTCTCCGGTACTTCGCTGTCATACAGCATCTCATATAAAGCCTGACGCAGTATCGTCAGTTCCACCTTGCCCATACGTCTGGTCTTCCAGCCCTGAGCCACCGCATTGATCTTTTCATCCAGCTCCGGAATCTTTACCGCAATGCCTTCTACCCGGCTGATCAGAAAGGTACGGTCCTCCTCATTCATATCCACTTTATGAATAATCTCCAGTCCGCCGTCGGCTGTCGCATCATCCTCTTCCGGCGAATCAAAATACTGCGCTGCCTGTCCTGCGGTCTCTTCTGCCGGATAAAAATCCACCCCAAACAGTATTTTAAAACAATGCTCCCGCATCTCTCTTCTGGTCATCTATCTTTCCTCCTGGCAATTCATTCATATTCAACGCATATTTTTGACTATCATATCACATTTTTTACAGATTCACAATCTTACTTTTCATCCATGATAACGGAATCTCAGTTTTTGCCTCCAGCTCAGCTGATGAGCCTGACTGTACAGCCTGTCCAGGAAACGCAGCAGAACCCCTTCCTCCCACGGCTCCGGAAGCTGCTTTCCATAGGCAAACTTCATAATGATCCGGCTGACCTGCTGATATTCTCCTTCGGAAAATCCGGGCATGGTCTGCATCAGCTGCTGCTCAGTCTCCTCCGTCTTCCAGCCGGGCTGTGCATCGATCCCTGCTGCCTGCAGGCCGTTCAGAACCCCGGCACAAAGCCGTTCCGCCCGCTCCTGGTCCTTCGCATGCCGGATCCGGTACCAGCCGTAAAGCAGCCGCAAAGCACGGATGATCTCCGCAGCTGCAGCTGACAGAACTGCAAGAGATATCCACAAAACCACCCATCGGATGTAGTGATGTTCCACGATTTCCGGCTCCGGTTCTGTGGACGGATGTCCGGAGTTTTCATCATCCAGAACCGGAATACCGTCCTGCACGGATTCCTGCACTGCTGCTGTTTTCGTAATGCCCCGGGAAGCTTTCAACAGTTCCATCAGCGCATACGTATCATAATAATATCCGGGCGTCACATCGATCGGTACCCATCCGATTCCATCCATATACACTTCCGCCCAGGCATGTGCCGCTTCCGTTCCCAGTTCAACCGGTTTCCGGGAATCCGGTTCCATCATCTGCCCGCGCAGTACATATCCCTCCACATAACGGGCAGGAATTCCACAGACACGAAACGCCTGCACAGCCGCAGATGCGTACAACGCGGCATTACCCTCCCTGCTCTCCTGCAGGAACCATAGAATCGGGTCGATATGCTCCGGCAGAGAAGCGATCTTACTGTTATATGAAACCATAGTCTCCAGTTTTTTGCGGATTACCGTTGTCACGGCACAGATACTTTGCCCGGACAGCTCTTCCCCATCAAAAAACAGCATCTGAATCCACGGTTCCAGTTCCCGATCCACACGCAGATAATTCTCCCGGACAAACGCCGCATATACCCGCTCTTTTTGCAGGAATTTCAGCTGCTCTTCGTTATCCGGATCTTCGGTCCACGCATCCAGAGTCAGAAGCTCCGGTGGCAGATTTCCCGCATACTCCATGCAGGAATAGCTCCGCTCCCCGAACAGGCCGGTGGAACGGAAACCTCCGTCCCGCTTCTGGTCAATGCCATTCTGCTCCGGCCGGTCTGCCGAATAAGGAAGATAGACATATTCCCGGTCCGCGCCGATGTTATCAACCGTAATCGGGTTGCCTGCAGCCACACCTCCTGCTGACTGATATGCCGCATACTGATCCGCTGAACAGAACTCCTGTTTCTTCAGCCAGCGTACCTGTCCGGTCTGCTCTCCGCCAAAAGCCGCGCGCTTCAGCGGAGTCCAGCGGCCGTTTTCGTAGCAGGCACCGACAAATCCGCGCAGATACAGATCCTTCCGTTCACCGGATGTCACCCGCAGAGCTGTTCCCTCCGACGCTTCCATGGAAACCGATTTTCTGAGGTCTCCCTCCGGAAGCGTATCGGCTCCGTAACGCAGCTGCTCCAGCCATACTGCGCACTGATTTTTCATAAGTGTAATCTGAGGAACCGTGGTTTCTCCCGTCAGGGCTGCCAGAACCAGAAGAATCATACCGGCACCGGCTATCCACACGCCGCTCCGTACCGTAATCGTTCTTCGGGACTGCAGATTCATGCAGACAAGTTTGTACACAATCAAAAAGACGCAGGCAAGTACAGAACATCTTCCCAGCACGGCGCCCGTGAGAATCAGAACGGTGAGCAGAATCCCCGCCTGCTTCTGACGATGCTTCTGAATCAGATACCAGCACCAGGCACTGTTCAGACAGATCCAGACCAGCGCAAAATCCAGAGACTCTGCCCCGCTCGCCGGTTCTGCCGGAAGCAGCCGCACCGCATCTTCAAAACGGATATTCCACCACCGGATCAGCGCATTGACCATTCCCGCCATCCCACGCATCACGCCTGCGGGGATGCAGAGAGTCAGAACGGCCGCACAGAGAATCGGAATTCCCACCGCATACTGCACCGGAACCGCATAAGAAGACAGCGCTGCACAGACAGCCGTAATCAGCAGTGCTGTCATGTAGAGGCCGTTTTTCTCCTCCGGGACCAGCTCAACCAGTACGAAATACTCCTGCAGCATGCCGTACAGAAGCAGTACATTCAGCAAACCATATTCCATTATATATCGTACACGCACATACCGCCCATTCTGTTCCATACTGCTGCTCCTTGCAATAAAAGGTATTTTGACCCTGGTATCATCAAAAGAATATTCTGCAGGTATGATCCTGCAGCCAGCTGACCGGAAGGTGAAACAGCCAGCCATGCTCCTGCTTCACCACATCTGCCTTTGCCCCCTGCCCGGTCAGACAGACCACCGTAACATCCAGCTCCTGCGAAAGTTCCGCCACTGTATCCGGACAGGTTTCCGATGTGACATACAGCAGTTTCCTGCAGTCCAGCCCCTGTTCGTGAAGCTTCAGATATCGGATTCCCATCCCGTTCTGTTCCGGCAGCCGCACACACAACCACTGTTCCAGAACATCCTCAAACTGCTTCTGATCTGTCACCGAAAAATCAAACAGACGGTTTTCCGATACAAAAGCAACGCCATGCGGAAATCCCCGGCGAATCAGTTCCCGGCTGACGGAACTGCCAAATGCAATACCGGCCGCAGCCAGTTCCGGCTCCGGTTCTCCCCCTCTGCTTTTCAAAGACACATCTACCAGCACCAGCGTATCATATCTGGCCGTCTCGCAGAATTCCCGTACCAGAAGGGAAGCCGTTTTGGCAGAAAGCTTCCAGTGAATCGAACGGACATCATCGCCGTCCTGATAGCTGCGCAGATCAAACACTTCACTGATATCATTGCCCTTTTCTCCCACTGTATCCTGTGACCTCTCTCGACCGCCTTCCCGGGTATCCCGCAAAGACAGAAGCATCGTAAATGCTGCGGGATATACCATAACGGTCTGCTCCGGAAGCGGAGGAAACGGAACACAGCACAGTCCGAACAGGTCGCAAAGCTCCAGCTTCTCACAGCGTATGCGAAGTTTCCCGCACAGATCGGTCGGAATGCTGCCGGCAATGCAGTCAATCCGATTCGTAAGCTTCATTTCATATGTTTTTGAAACCGTCTGCCCGAACATCACCTGACAGCAGCTTACCTGCATCCGGGCAACACCCGCAGCCCAGCCCCTTCGCCTGCGCTCTGCAGATATCTCCAGATTCAGTTCCTGTCCCGCGGTGCAGGATGCCAGACAGCTCCACCGGAAAGAGAGTTTCCGAAGCTCTGACCGCAGAAGAACAGACAGCACGGCAGGAAACAGAAGCTCCAGTACGAAAACAGCCAGAAAAAAACCGTTTTCCGTCCAAAATAACAGCAGCAGGGACAACAGCACCATCCCTGCATATCCCCGCCGGTTATCAACCATTATGCCACCCCTTTACAACCATCGGAGGTCGGATCTGCACCAGAAGCTCCTGCAGCAGTTCCCGTTCTGTCACACCCTCCACCCGTGCCTGCGGGCGCAGAACAAGGCGATGTGCGCAGACATCCAGAAAGATATCCTGTACATCCTCCGGAATCACATAGCTGCGTGCTTCCAGCAGCGCACGCGCTCTTGCCATCTGCGTCAGCGCATACACACCGCGCGGGCTGACACCCATCTCCACAAGCGGAAGCTTTCTCGTCTCCTCACACAATCGGGTTATATAATACAGAATCTCATCGCTGACTTCAATGGATGTCAGGTAATTCCGGACATCCATGATACTGTCACGCGTCGCCGCCGTCTGAATCTCATCCAGCGGATTCACATATCTTCTGGCCTTCAGAATCTGAATCTGGTCATCCGTTGACGGATAACCGATCGAGAGCCTGACCATAAAACGATCCATTTGAGATTCCGGCAGCATCTGGGTTCCGGTCGTGCCCAGAGGATTCTGCGTCGCGATGCAGATAAACGGTTCCGGCAGAGCATGTGTTGTCCCGTCTACCGTTACGCGGTATTCTTCCATGACCTCCAGAAGCGCCGCCTGGGTTTTGGGCGAAGTACGGTTGATCTCATCGGCAAGAAGGAGATTGCAGAAAGATGCCCCTTCCTTAAATTCAGGCGCACCGGTCTGCCGGTTGAATATGGTAAATCCTGTAATGTCCGTCGGCAGCGTATCCGGAGTAAACTGTATGCGCTTATAGTTCAGCCCCAATGCCCTTGAAAAAGCCAGCGCCAGTGTCGTTTTTCCCACGCCCGGGCGGTCCTCCAAAAGGACGTGTCCCCCTGCGTAGATTGTCATCAGTACACGCTTGATTATATCATTTTTTCCGATAAATGCCTTGCTGACTTCCTGAATGATATGCTCTGACTGTTCCGTTATCATCTGCCTCGTCCTCCTGTTCTTCCGACTGTATGATCTCCCGCTCCGCATCCGACGGAGTCCCCGTCATCAGTTGTTTCCAATCCGCTTCCGGAGCTTCGTCTGTGTCTTCGTCCGCATCCTCATCTGCCAGCTCCTGCGGTTCCGTCCATTCCTCCGGATCCAGTTCCTCCAGCCCCATCATCCGGCGTACTTTGTTTTCTCCATCCAGCAGCATCTCCTCCGTACGCTTCTGCACAGTCTGATACCATTGATCCCAATCAAGAAATCCTCCGTTCCAGAACTCCTCCCGGTAGATATCCCGGTAGAGTTCGTCTCTGGTCTCATAGCCAAGAATCTGCAGACTCCAGCAGGCAAGATATTCTTCCGCCAGCAGATCGCCCTCTTCCGGATCCTCTCCATTCAGCCTGATCCGGAATTCCTCACAGCCGAAGCTAAACGCTCTGCCCCTTTTTCCATAATCCAGTTCCACCAGGTCAGTGCCCTCCAGATTCAATATCTCCAGAGCGGTTCCTTCCAGGAAGTCACGCTCCAGGAACCCCAGCGAATCGAAGAGGTGAAGCTCCCGCAGGCCGGATCCGGCAAATACCCGCGTACCGATCCGCTCGACCGTATCCGGCAAAATCACGGTATCCAGTTCGCTGCATCCGGCAAATGCCTCATCTGCAATCTCTGTCACCGTCAGTCCCTCCGGCACGGATTCCGGTGTGTACTGTTCCAGATCTTCCGGGGCTTTCCACAGAACAGCTTTTCCGGAATTTCCTTTCATATGATATTCCACGCCATCTGCCCCCAGACAGGTATTCCCATCGATTTCCCGAATGACCAGCTCCGCACATGCCTCACCTAGCACCGGTTCCCATGCCTTTCGGAAAGCATCTGCGGCTCCGGCAGGAACCAGAATCTCCGGCAGCTGACCGGTTCCGAATATTCCGGATTCCAGCTCCGGCGGTTCCTCCGACCGGAAACGAATTGTATGCACGGATCCACAGTACTTCAAGGCACCGGCCTTAATCGTTCTGACTCCATCCGGTATCACACAGATTCCCTCCACGGTATCCTCCAGCCCGAACAGAATGGTTCCGTCTTCCGACAGCAGAAGCCCGTTAATCCGAAGATAGTCAGGTTTTTCTCCTTCTTCCGTCAGAAGCGTATACTGATCCTCTCCCCATGCAGAAAGATAGGAAAAATACTGATCCGTCGGTACATAGATCGTAACCCCTTCTTTCAGTGTATCCGTCCGGAATTTCGGCGGTTCTTCGGAAAGGAAACGAATCTCTGACACATTGGCTATTCCATAATCACTGATCTCCGTCACGGTCTCCGGCACCACCAGAGATTCCATCATCAGCGGAGCCTGATACAGAACCGTCTGCTCCTGATCAAATAACACACCGTCCTGCGAACTGTACACCGCATTCCGGCTGTCCACCTGATAAGCTCCGTCCACCGCAATTCCGCTCCCGGAAGCAATTTCCATAACATCCTCCGGAACGTACATCGTCATGGCGCGGATTCCCGCTTCTTCTTCGGCAGCAACCCGCTGGATTCCGTCCGGAACATCCAGCGTCCCCTCTGCCCCGTTTTCATACGAATCACATTCCGTCAATGCCTGAATCCAGCAGAGTTCGTCCTCTACCTCGGCAGTCTGCAGTTCCACTGTCATTCCCTCCGGAACTTCTTCCATCGGAAGCGGCTTCAGGACCTCCATTCCTTTCTCTTCCGCTGTATAAAAATTGCCCGCTGTCCCATCGGTGCCCTGCTCCTGCATCCATCCCGGGAATAGGGCGCTCTGTTTGTCCCCCGCTTCATACGGAAGCAGATCGCGGTTGTATTTTAAAAGATTGACCGCTTCTCCCTCTTCCGGGAACAGGCAATCCAGCTCCTCCCCGTCCCAGTCCTCCAGAATCAGCTTATACGGCTGCACCGAATAGTTCCACGCTGTCTCCTGCCATGCTTCTTCCGGATTCTGTCGGAAAGCAAATGTGACATCAAAGGCCTCTGTCGCGGTTTCCGGATACGACTCAATCTGAAAACAGTCCCCATATCCGTCCAGTCTGTATTTCCTGACACCATCCACTTCCACATAGGCATAGACCGCACACAGCAGATCCCAGTCATCCAACTGCTGACTGTAATACAACTGCTCGCGGGCATCATCGTCCAGCTTCTGAAAACTCAGGCGGTACACATGACCGGCTCCATCATCCGGAATTCCTTCCCTGGGGAACGGAACGATTCCCTGTTTTTCATCCTCCGGATTCACCGGAAGCCCGGAACGTCCGGAATTCTCCGGATCAGCCGGCTGCTCCGGTCTGTCCGGTTCCGTCGGTTTCACCGGTTCTGCCGGTTTCGTCGGTTCTGCCGGTTTCGTCGGTTTTGTCTCTGCTGCACCGGATGTATCATCATTCAAATCATCCGTTTCATCTCCGCCGCTCTCCGTCCCGTCAGCCGGGATCCGGGTGTAGGCTTCCCCATGCACGGTCTGCCCGCTCTGTGGTATCTCTGACACGACCGGACCATTCGTTCCCGGTCCTGCCGCTGCATAACGCTCTGCCGACACCTGCTCCTGTTCCGGCAAAGCAGGTTCCGGTATCTCTGCCTCCACAGGCACCTGTCCCAATGCAGGTTCCGTTTCCTGATGCGGCACCCTTATCATCTGAACCAGATCCGGATTGCTCTCCGGCCTTCGTTCTTCCTTTGCATGCTCTTCTTTCTCCCACAGCCCGGAATCTCCTTCGCCCGGTCCCATACCGGTCTGCTCCTGCTCAGGAAATATAATTGTATTGCCCTGAAGAGTGCTGCTGTCCCCGTACCGGTCAGGATAAAACGGTTCCGCAGCCTGATACTGTCCCCAGACCACATAAACGAATCCGCACAGCGACACCGATGCTGCCGCACACAATATGTACTTTTTCAGCATTCCTTTCCACGGATGTTCATCCTTCATCTGGCCTGCTTCCCTTCTGTATCTTTAAAGTCAGAAATACACTGAAATCGTACCCGCCCTCCGGTATCCTGCTGACCGTCACCTGTCCGTCCATATTCCGGACCAGGCGTTCAGCCTGCGCAATCCCACGTTCGCCGCCGATATCCCGTATCCGCACCATCAGATTGATCTTCTCCGGATCCCGGTACATCTGGCGGAACAAAATCCGCACTTCTCTGGTTCCGGCATCCTCGTATGTGTAATTCAGGAAGGTTTCCAGTGTTCCGGCTAATCCTTCCCGATCTCCCGTCACACAGGGAGCGTCAATCTCCGGAAAATCCTCCAGAAGACGGACTCCTCTCTGCTCCATGGGGTCCTGAAAACGTTTTTTCAGGCTGTCCGCCAGCTCCAGCAGGTCAAATCCCTGTTCCGCCGCCCCCTGCTGCGGCGTCCTGCGCATCCCGTTCTGCTTTTCTTCCGTATGCGGTGCCTGCAGCAAAACAGCGCTTTCCTTTATCTGCCTGCGTTGCTTTTTCCCGCAGCAGAGCCTTAAAATCACATTCAGCAGCACCGCTGCAGTCACAGCCGCAGACGCTGCCGCAGCCGCAAACTCTGCCGCATGCAGAGAATCAGGCAGCCAGCCCTGTATCATTTCATGCCTCTTTCTGAAATTTATTTTATAATTTTTAACGATTTCATTATATCGTACTTTTGTCCGATTGCATATCATTTTATGTATGTTTTTTTTCACTTATGGAAAACTAACCGATATATGGATGCAGAAAATTAGAATTTAAATTTGGAGGTTATATCTATGTGGGGAATTCTGACCGCACTGCTTTCCGGTGCACTCATGAGCATTCAGGGAGTCCTGAACACAGAAGTAACCCGACAGACCGGCATCTGGGTCTCTGCCGGATGGGTCCAGCTGACTGCCTTTTTTACCTGTGTGCTTCTCTGGCTCTTTGCCGACAGAAGCCCGGTCTCAGCCATCTGGCAGGTTCGCCCCTGGTACATGCTGCTCGGAGGACTGATCGGTGCGTTCATCACCTATACCGTCATCCGGAGCATGGACCGCCTCGGACCTGCCAGAGCCACACTCCTCATCGTCGTCACCCAGATCATCGCAGCCTATGGCATCGAGCTGTTCGGTCTGTTCGGCGTGGAGAAAGTATCATTTGCATGGCAGAAACTCATCGGCGCACTGGTTGCAGTCGCCGGAATCGTCATATTTCACTGGAAATAAGGCGCACGCACTATGATGCATTCTGTTCCAGCATACGCAGAATAAACTCAACGGCGCCTTCAATTCCATAGGCTGCGCTGTTCAGGCAGAGATCGTAATTGACGGAATCGCCCCATTTTCTTCCCGTATAGAAATCATAATACCGTGTATGCTGACGATCCAGCTTCTTCACCAGTCGGCGCGCCTGCTTCTCCGTCAGCTTCTTGTTGATCTCCATGGCGCGCCGGACTCTCTGCTCAAACGGTGCCGTGATAAAAATGCTGATGTGCGGAATCCGGTTGTTGGTCAGAATCACGTCTGCGCAGCGTCCCATTACTATAAAGCTTTCTTTCCTGGCCATATCGCAGATCAGGTCACTCTGGTTGAAAAATACCGCGTCACGTCTGGACAAACCATGGTACCGGCTGAACGCCCGCATCCACTCCTTCAGTGACATATGACCGTTCTCTGCAAAAGCACGTTCTCCCTGGATGTCGCTGTGTTCCGTAAAAGAACCGCGATCCACAATCCTATCCTTTTCCACATCCAGACGCTTTAACACTTCGGAAAAGATCTCCGCATCATAGTAATTGATCTTCAATGCATCTGCCAGCGCAAACCCGATATCCGTGCCGCCGCTTCCATAGGTACGGCCGATACAGATAATCCGATGATCATTCTGAGAAAAACGCTGTTTCAGATTCAGCGCATTCAGACTCGCCAGCTCCGGATTCAGGATATCACACTCACCGAAGCTGGTCGGCAGCGCCTTCACCTGACAAAGAATCTCATTATATTCCTTCATGACCATCTTCCGGATCTCCCTGTCCGGAATCGTCCGCGCCATATTGCTGATCAATGCCAGCTCGCTGCGCAGCAGATGTGCACGGTCACGGCTGTTCATCAGCTTTACCATGTCTCTGACACAGCCTTCCCGGTCCCGGTTAAATACCCGGCCAAGGGAGGAACCCAGCTGTGCATACACTTCCGCATCCAGATCATAAATATGTTCCGCAAGCTCCTGAATCATTTCCTGATTAAACTGCATAATCTGTTTCCCTCCTTATAAAAAGAATATTATCATGTCCAGCAGAAAGACCGGAACCAGAAAGCCAAACGACCACAGAAGATATCCGAAAAACGAAGGCATCCGGATACCGTTCTCGTCGGAAATCGCCTTCACCATAAAGTTCGGAGCATTTCCGATATAGGTATTGGCTCCCATAAACACGGCTCCGCAGGAAATTGCTTCCAGCATGGTAACCGGTACCATTCCAAGCGTCGTAGCCATCCCTTCCGTAAATCCCAGCGCACCGGCTGTTGTCAGAAAGACCAGATACGTCGGCGTATTGTCCAGGAAACTGGACAGCATACCGGTCACCCAGAACATCTGATACGGCTCTGTAATGCCAAGCTCCGCTCCCTTTGCCTTCAGAATCATCAGTGCAGGCTGCATGGTAATGAAAATGCCCACAAACAGCACCGCAACCTCCTGAATCGCTCCCCAGGTAAAATGGTTTTTCCTGCGGATCTGCACATCGGTCGTCCGGAACGAGAGAAACGCGGCAATCAGAATCATAACCATCTCAATGATTGCCGGGAAGGTCAGAACCACCTCTCCAAACAGATGAATTCCCTTCACATGTCCCTGTGCATCCTGAAATGCAGCCAGAGACGGCAGCGTACCGCTTAAAATCACGGCCGCGACAATCACAGCCAGAAAAATCAGATTGTGCAGTCCGCTGATGGACACTTCCGTACCCGGCTTGCTGATGTCCGGTTTACATCCCTCTGCAATATCCTTCCGGTATGCCCTGCGATCCAGCCAGTAGAACACGAACAGCAGTACGACCATATTCAGCAGCATAACCGGCAGCAGATGCAGACTCCAGAAAAACGGTACTCCGCGCATAAATCCCATCAGCAGCGGCGGATCACCGATCGGCGTCAGACATCCGCCGATGTTGGATATCAGGAAAATGAAAAACACCATAATATGACTTTTCCGTCTTCTCCAGGAATTCATCTTAATAACCGGACGCACCATCAGCATGCTGGCACCCGTTGTGCCTACCCAGCTGGAAAGAATCGTTCCCAGAGCCAGAAGCCCGACATTGATCCTCGGTGAACCGGCCAGATCCCCTTCCATCGTTATATTACCCGCCACACAAAACAATCCGAATAACAGAATAATAAACGTCAGATAGTCGTTAACCAGACATTCCAGCACTGTCTCCGCTGCCGTACCGACACCATAGCAGACTGCGAACGGTACCACAAATAAAAGTGACCAGAATAGAACCGCCAGCGGCTGATGTTCCTCCCACCATTCCCCCCGAACCAGCGGAAGTACTGCAATACATATCAAAAGCCCTGCAAACGGAATGCAGAGCCACAGCGGCACCGTCCCCTGACCAGCCTCAGCTGCACCTTCTCCTGCCAGACTGACCATCGGATTCCATATCAGTGCCGTACACAGACACCCCAAAAAAGTAAGCCATTTTTTCAAGTCTCTTACCTCCTGTCATTTGTGAAATCTCTTCTTTTTTGTACAAAGCCGCATTATAGCACAATTTTCCACAAATGCAAGTAAAGATAAAAATTTATCAAAAAAGCCGAAGCGGCAGGATCTCTCCTGTTCGCCCCGGCGGTCCATACACTGCTGTTTTCAATTAGTTTTCTTCGGAAAGGTTCACACCTGCAATCCGGATATTCACATCCAGAACCATCAGCCCGGTCATATTCTCAATCGCAGACTTCACACGCTCCTGAACCTTCTCGCTGACATCCGGAATGTTATATCCGTACTTGATATTCAGAGACAGATCCACAGAAACATGCTCCTCCGTCACATCTACCTTCACGCCTTTTGACAGATTCTTCATGCCAAGCTTGCCAACCAGTTCATTGGTAATATTGCCGGCCATGGAATCCACCCCGTCTACCTCCGTTGCCGCAAGGCCCGCAATAATCGCCACGACCTCATCTGCAATCTGAACTTCCCCGATTTTATCTTTTTCATATACCTTATGGGTATTTCTCGTATCCTGTTCTGCCACAGTACCGTACCTCCTGCTCTCCAGATTCACTTATGTACCTATTATAACAAAAACAGCCTGATTTGCATAGGGTTATTTTTACTCCTCAAGATTCAGCAGCGTAATTACAATTCCGTCGGCCGGCACTTCCGTCTTGCGTTTCACAATGTCTTCAATCTGGGCCCTCTGCTGGTCGGTGATCGCGGATGCATGAATCACCACATCCACCTTCCCGTCGGACAGACTGACAACCGGATCCGCAAATCCCTTGGCCTGCAGAAGCGTCTCCGCCGCATTCTCCTTCTCCGCCACAGCCGTCATCGCAATCAGGTTCTGGATTGCCTCCTGCTTGGCTGCCTCTTCAATATTGGTATTGTTGATAATCTGATTCAATGCTTCACGGTTCTTTGCCCGCACCTGCTCGCGGTTCAGCTGCACAGAAGCTATGTACTCCGAGACCGTCATCCCGCTGGTAAGCACCGCCTCTCCCGGCTGATCCATTCCGGCCTCTTCTCCCTCGTCCCAGCTTTCCACTTCTGCCAGAGACTCGGAAGAAAGATATTCCTGCTCTTCCGGGGCACTCTGGGCCTCTTCAATCAATCCGGAAGCCGCCCGGTTTTCTTCCAGCAGATCTTCATCCGAAATTTCCAGCATTCCAGCCTCATACACCGGTTCTCCTGCGCTGACCTCCAGTTCCTTCTTTCCGGCGTAATTCAGATACCCGGCTGCTGCAATCATCACAGCCAGTGTTGTAATGATGATCTGATTGCGGCGGAACAGTTTTTTCATGTTCACATCCTTCAGATTCTTTCCGGCTTTTCGTTCTTTCATAATTGCCACTCCTTTATTCCACCCGCTTTAGCACTTTTATTTTATGCGCCGGCAGACCGAATAATGCTTCCATGGCAGCGGAAATTTCCGCGCGGACCGCAGGATTGCTTCCGCCGGAAGCACTGACAACAATTCCGGCAATCTCCGGGTATATTTCCTTTTCAATGACCGGCGTTCTCTCATTCCCGCTTTCCGTCAGAACCGTCGCCTGCTCCCGGCTTTCACTTTCGTTTTTCCGGTTTCCTCCGGTGCTGTCTTTTTCCTCTTCCGCTGAACGAGAGCTGCTGATATCCACATGAAGCACTTTTTCCGCAGAGGTTTTCAACACAATCATCACATCCACAGTCCCCACTCCGTCCACATGACTCAGAATCTCCTCCACACGTTTCTCCAGCTGCTTCTCATACCCCACCTCAGCGTGAACGTTTTCTGCATCTGTTTTCTCCTCCTTCTGCTGTGTATCAGCATTCTGTTCTCCGGTGATTCCCCGCATACCGGACAGCCGTTCTGCCGGAAATGCCAGAATGCAGAGCATCACACCCACCGAAAGCAGAAACAGATATTTATCTTTTCCCTTCCACGATTTGAATTTCCACATGCCTTTCCTCCAAATCATAATAAGATGCGATTTTTCTTTTCAGCCTTCCGGCATCAAGACGAAGCTGATCTGTATTCCCGGACACATCCATCCGGATATCCGTCACCCGGCCAAACGACTCCTTCTCCTCATCCTTTCCAATCGTCACCTCACAGGCCTGAACCGTCATTTCTTCGTTCTCTGCCATACCTTTCAGATCCATTTCCACAGCCTCTTCATACTGACCGATCATCCGGTCCAGCTGCTTCTCTCCGATGCCGAGCAATTCCTCCTTCAGTTCATCCGCCTGATACCGGAATACAGAGGCCTCATATGCCAGCGCCATCTTTTCGTCGATACGCAGATTGCCCGCCAGGGGCTGCAGTACCAGAAGAATCAGCACCATTCCCGCAAACAGGCGGATATACTTTCCGTACTTTTTTCCCGGAAGCAGATGCTCCAGCACCAGCATGAACAAAAAATACCCGGTCAGGCTGCGCACCCACCCATAAAATGCTTCCAACGGCTCACCTCCTACGCCAGATAAGACACATTCGTTCCGGAACAGATCAGGGCTATGGTGATCACAAACAGGCACAGAGCAGAACATACCAGCATCAGAAGCAGCTTCTGCCCCTCCGCCACACTGCTGATGCAGGCGACAAGCCGCTTATCGGCGATCGGCTGTATGATCGCCGCCACACTGCGGTGGAGAAACACCAGGACTGCCAGTTTTACAATCGGCAGGAGACTCAGAATCAGCAGAATCACCACTGCCGCAGCACCCATGGTGTTTTTAATCAGAACCCCGGAGCCAAGCAGCATCTTGCTCACCGCCCCGGCGCCCTGCCCCACTCCAGGAATTACCTGCAAAAGCTTCTGAACCCCTGTCATTTTCGCTGCGTCTGCATAGGGCAGTACCATTCCCTGAACCAGCTGAAATCCGAGAACAACTCCGATCAGCGCACGGGTTCCCCACGCCACACCTGATTTTAAAAGCTCCGTCATTCTGGAAAGCATGTCTTCCCTGGCCATATGCCCCGCCATCGCAAGCAGCACATACACCCGGATCAGCGGAATCAAAAGCTTCCAGTAAAGCCACTGCACTGCCGAAATCAGCAGCAGAACTACTTCATACCAGGCGGCCGATGTCATACTCGCCCCTGACCATGCCACTGCAAGAAAATATGACGGCATCAGTGCTTTCATAAACGCAACCTGCCGCTCCAGCACCTCACAGGTGATGGCAATGCTTTCAAAAAAAGAAGCTGCCATCACACAAAATGCCATCAGATAGGTCAGGAAAAATCCGGTTTCCGAAATCTGTCCTCCGGAAAAAAGATCTGAGAATCCGGTAAAGACCGCTCCGACCATGCCCAGTGCCAGAAGCTGCCCGGCCAGACGGCTTCCATGCAAGGTCTCGCGAAACAGAACCGTTCGCAGCGCCGTGATGATCCATTTTCCAACGCTTTCGGTATGTCCACGCATCAGATCCTTCACAACTCCGGAAAAACGGATATCCTCCCCCTCCGCTTCAAGCTCTTCCTCCAGGAAACGATCCAGTTCTTTCCACTCTTCCTCCATCCCGTCATAATACGATTCCTCCCTGCCGGAATCGTATTCCCCTTCCGCCTCTACGCTGCGTTCCAGCTGCTCCGCCTGAACGGCAAAGCTGCCGGAACAGCTCAGTTCCACCACAAGCAGGAACATCACAAGCTGCTTCATGTAAGGAACTCCTGCAGAGTTTCCAGAAGTGCCAGCACGATCGGCATACTGACCGAAAGAATAGAAAGCTTACTGAAAATCTCTATCTGACTTCCAATCGCGCCGTATCCCGCATCCCGGCAGATCCCGGATGCAAACTCCGCAATATAAGTAATTCCCGTCATTTTCATCAGTGCGGTCAGATAAATCCGGTTGACATGAATCATTTCCTGAATCTTCCGTACCGCATCAAAAACGGATTCCAGTTTCGTCACTCCGCAGAAAAAAATGAAGCATCCTGCCGCGGCCGCAAGATACGAAGCATATTCTCCTTTCATTCCCTTCATCTGTACTGCCAGCATAACTGACATTATCCCCACAATCGCTATCGTTACCACCGTCATGGACTCACCTACAATGCAAACAGATTTTTAATCGTTTCAAACAGCTCATAGATATAAGGCACCATCCAGAACAGCACCAGCACCAGTCCGGCAAGGCTGGTCAGAAATGCCTGTTCCTCGCGCCCGCTGTGTTTTAAAACCTGGCATATCACAGAAACCAGAATGCCTACAGCGGCAATCTTGAAGATCAGATTGACCCCCATCTGTTCCTCCTTTCCCAACCTACACCAGCAGAATTGCCAGAAACAGTCCGCTCATGATTCCCAGACTGGTATACAGGCGGCATCGTTCCTTCTTATGCTCCCGCATTTCCTGAATGCGCAGATCCAGCTGTTCCAGATATAAAAGCAGATTTCGCTCCTGCATCTCCCGATCCAGAAATCCCAGATGCTCTCCCAGAGCAGCCAGAGACTGCCTGTCCTCGCCCGAAAGCAGCACCTCATCCTGCAGACTGTCCACTTCATCTTTCCAGATTTGTGCAAACATCTCCCCCTGTTTCTGTCCGATCCGGTCCGCCACCTGCAAAAACAGCTGTGCCAGCCGCCCCTCCATGCGCCTGCCCACCGCCTCAAACGCCTCCTGAAGCGGTGCATTGGCATATAATATCTGCCCTTTTAGCAGAAACATCATCTGGCGCAGCTGCTCCAGTTCCCCCAGCTGCCGTCCATATCTTCCGGACATCCAGAGTCCGTATCCGGAAGTTCCCGTCACCATCAGAATACAGCCTGCCATACGCAGGCAGAAGCTAACCATCACAGCTTCCGGAACCGATCGGATACAGCCTGGTCCCTCTGGAATCATAAATCTGATCCACGTTTCCGATTTTTCCAAAATTATTCAGAAGAATATATCGTTCAAACCATCGCTCCATGACCAGCTTCCGCAGCACCGGTTTCTGTCGGATATCCTCGATGGAACTGCCGTGCACCGTCGCAATCAGCTTGCAGCCGCAGTTCATGACGTATTCCATCGCTTCCAGATCCTCCCGGCTGCCGATCTCATCTACCGCAATGACCTGCGGTGACATAGTCCGTATCAGCATCATCATCCCCTGCGCTTTCGGACAGCAGTCCAGGATATCCGTCCGGATTCCCAGTTCATTCTGCGGGATCCCCTGATAACACGCTCCGATCTCCGAGCGCTCATCCACCACGCCAACCGTCACCCCTGCTTCCGGTCCGGTTCCGTTGGAAACCTGACGTATAATATCCCTGAGAAGTGTTGTTTTTCCGCATCGGGGCGGAGAAATAATCAGCGTATGCAGAATCCGTCCGCATTCATACAGATACGGCAGCACTGCACTGGCGCAGCCGCGCACCTGATGGGACAGCCGTACATTAATAAAGGATATGAACTTCATCGTACGGATTCCGGTTTCATCCGTGATGGTTTTTCCGGCGATTCCGATCCGATGCCCGCCCTGAATCGTAATGAATCCCTGTTTCATCTCCTCCTCAAACGCATAGAGAGAGTAGCTGCTCATGTATTCCAGGGTTTCCTTCAGCTCCTGCCTGGACACCAGGTATGCTTCATCCGCCCGTTTGCTTAATGTTCCTTCCGGAGTAATATAAAATTCAAGATTGTTGCAGATCATTAGAAGAGGCGCCTGTACCCGGAGCCGGATCTCCTGCACCTGCTGGAAATCCACGGTTAAACGCCTGAGAATCGTTCTGATATCTTTAGAAAATATTTTGATCAGTTCTTCTTTTCTATCCATGTCCACCCTCCCCTCATAGCTAATATATATGAGGGGAGAGCGGCAGATATACTTACTGAAGTGCACCGGCCGCATCAAACTGACAGCTGACACCGTCAATCACCTGCGCACCGGTCAGCATTGCACCGCTGTCATCACAGTAATAGCGGCTGCCGTTCCAGTCAATCCAGCCGGTCACCATATATCCGTTTCCGTCAAAATAATACCAGATTCCGTTGGACGGATCCTGCCACCAGGTATTGACCGGATAGGTACCATCGCTTCTGCGGTACCACCAGCCGACACTGTCCTGCATCCACTGAGCGGTATATACCAGGCTGAACTCTTCCGTAGCACCGGAACCGTCAGTTTTTGCACCAGGACCGGAGGTGTTCGTGTCAATCACGCCGCCATTCTTCATCAACTCGGCAAAATCCTCATCAATGTAGATGGCATCTGAATACTCAGACCAGCTTCCATCCCTCGAACCTGAGCCTTTTGCCAGTGCCCGAACCCGGAACGTATATTCCCCGGCTTTGGTCATCTTGCGTTCAAAATCATACTTTGTCTTTTTGGTCTTGATCTCAGCCACCTTGCTTTCTTCACAGTACAGGTAAACCTGATACTGATATGCGTCCTCGACCTCTTCCCAGACCGCGACTGTCATATTCTCTTCATCCCAATAAGGATCCGATACCGTGTCCAGTCTCGTCGCTGCCAGAGATGCCACAGCACCTGCCGCAGACAGAATGCCTGCCAGCGCCAGTACAATCAGTTTCTTTGCCCACTTATTATGCTTCATATGAAAAATCCTCCTTTTCATTAAAATATGCTACTTATGATACGGTTCTCCTGCAATAATCCGGAAACTTCGGTAAATCTGTTCCAGCAGAATCACCCGCATCAGCTGGTGCGGAAAGGTCATCTTAGAAAAACTCAGTTTGTAATCCGCCCGCTTCAGCACCGCTTCAGACAATCCCAGAGAACCGCCGATAATCATGGCGATCTGGCTCTGCCCGCTGACACCAAGCTGCTCAATCCGCGCCGCCAGCTGCTCCGAATCCAGCATCTGACCTTCGATCGCCAGTGCAATCACATAGGTGCCTTCCCGGATCTGGGCCAGGATGCGTTCTCCCTCCTTCTCCCGGATCTGTCGCTCCTCCGCTTCACTTGCACGATCCGGAGTCTTCTCATCTGCCACCTGTACGATCTCAAGCTTACAGTAACGGCTCAGGCGCTTGCTGTATTCCGCAATCGCATCAGTGAAAAATTTCTCCTTGATTTTTCCAACGGTAATCAGTGTAATTTTCATTCTGCCTTCCTCAAATGTCTGTCATCTTTTTCCGCGGCGTGAAACGTCCGGACTTCACCCGCCGGACCGCTTTCCCGGAAGGGCTTCTGCGCAGTCCGTAGATGATGCGCAGGAACACACCGACCTCTTCCCATGCCTCCCGGCTCTCGGGAATCAGGCGGTATGCCATCTGAAACACATGGAACATGCCGTCATAAACCGTTACGCGAAGCCGGCTGCCCGCCTTCCGCAGCTTATCTGCCACACGAAGCGTATCACTCAGCAGGACCTCTTCGCTTCCCACCTGCAGAAGCACCGGCGGAAATCCCGAGAAATCTCCAAATACCGGAGAAAGGTACGGATGCTTCGGATCCGCCTCTCCGATATAACTGCTGTGATAGAGCATATTGTCCTTGGTCCCCCCAAACTGAGGATCCCGGTCAAAATTCGTCTCATAGGATTCTCCGCTGCAAGTCAGATCGGTCCACGGTGACATGGCAATCACCCCCGCCGGAAGCGGTATCTCATGATCCCGCAGATATAATACCAGTGCCAGTGCCAATCCGCCGCCTGCCGAATCACCGGCAATCACAATCTTATCCGGCGCATACTTCCTCTCATTCAGCAGCCATCGGTAAGCCTTCACCGCATCTTCCAGAGCCGCAGGGAACGGATATTCCGGTGCCACACGGTAATCCACCGTCAGCACATCGCCCCCCATGGTTCTTCTGGAATACTGAACCGCAAAATCACGGTAAATATTCTTCATCGGTCCGATATAACCGCCGCCGTGAAGCTGAAGCACCACCCGGCCGGTGCACACCTCTGCCGGCCGCAGGTATTCCATATGAAACTGCTCCATCTCCACAATCTCGTATTCATATTCATCCGGGCAGACCCACGCAGGCTCAACGGGATTCATCCGGTATTCCCCGGTCTGGAACTTGTGTCCCATAGCCGAGTCCATCATGTTTTTCATCACATCCCGTACCAGTTTTCCGCGCAGGCTTACCTTATCCTGTCTCATTCCATCACCTTCGTCTATACATGGAGCCGCCGGTTCAGCTCCTCCTTCCAGTCACGGCGTCCGGCAAGGTAATCTCTCAGGCCCTTCGCCGCCGTCTCTCCGGTATGCCCCGCCTTTCTGACAAGACGGGATGCCTTCGCCTCTCCTCCGCGGCGCAGAATCAGAACTCTGCGCAGACGCGGATACATGTCACGTTTCCGGACTGCCGACAGGTCATTGCCCTCCAGACGCACCGACAGACCATCCTCCTTCAGTTTTTTGAAAAAACGATGCTGGAGGCGGCTGTCACTGAACACGGACGTAAAGGTGATCACCACCTCATCTCCAAATGCGCACACGCCGCACTTGAGCGGCTGACGCCTGGATACACCGATCATCATATGGAACCGTTCAATCCCGGAAGCATACTCCGGCTCCACCTGAATCAGCCCCACATTCGACAGCGTCATCGTGTAGGAGCGATCCTTCATCTGAAACATCCAGGCCAGAGCCGGACGCTTCAGCACAAGCGGGATCACACGAAGATACCATTTTTTCTCATTGGAAACATTATAGGAAATGTTCTCCAGCAGTCTCTGCTTCTCGATCTTGCGATCCATCTGACGGCTGACAATCCCCAGAAGCGTATCAAAATCCATATCCGGTTTCCGAAACAGATACCCGATGATCGTCACCGCGAAAAAATTCGACATGGTTTCCGAACCGAAAAATGCACGCAGATTAACCGGAAGATTCAGCGCAACCGGCAGCCTGCAGGCACGTCCGCCCAGATATTCCTTCCAGATCGACCAGATCATAACCGCAGCCAGATATTTGGTAATGCTGACCTCATGACGCCGACAGATATTCTTGAGTGCTTTCACATTCACATAACCGTGCAGCACCTGCCCCGTTCCAAGACTTAAATATTTCCCCGAAAGCTGGTAAGCCGGGCTGGAGCTGTAGCTGCGGTGCAAGGTTTCCTGGTAGTTCTCCAGATAACTGTCCTCCACCTGAAACTCCTTTTCCTCCGGCGCAAACGCATCACTGTCACACCAGTATTCGTCCACACCGCGCTTCAGGTCCAGATAACGGCAGACCAGGCTTTTCAAAAATGTCACAGCCCCCAGACCATCCGTCAGCGCATGAAATACCTCCAGGTTGATCCGGCACTCATAGTACGTCACACGGAAGAGGAATCTGCGATTCCGATGCGGATCAATAAAGCGACACGGATACGTATTCTCCCTCTGCACCTGAGGGATCTTCTCATTCTCCTCGAAATAGTACCAGAACAGTCCGCGGCGCATTTTCACGCGGAACTTGCTGATATGCGGAAGAATGTCTTCCAGCGCCTGCTGCAGAAGCTCAGGATCCACCGGACTCTTCAGGGTCACGGACATCCGGAACACCTGGCTCATATCTTTATTGGCGATCACCGGGAAAATTTTCGCCGTATTATCCAATCTCCGCCAACCAATGTTCTTGTCCATCCCACACCTCTTTTCCTTTACAGTTCCAGAATCATATCATACCAGACCGCGCCGCCATGCACGGAAGCTGAAATTCCAAGACTGCGGTAGCCAAAGGTCTCATAAAAACCGATCAGGCGGTCCTTGCAGGTCAGAATCAATCCCTTTCTGCCCTTCTCCCTGGCATCCGCGATCAAATGGCGCATCAGTCGGGATGCCAGTCCGTGATGCTGGTATTCCGGCAATACATCCAGACCGAAAATACTTTGATATGCTCCGTTCGGATTATGCAGTCCTGCATCTTCAAACATCTCATCCCGGATGGTGCGTTCATCCGTCACACAGCCGTTGATAAATCCGATAATTTCTCCATCCTTTTCCGCCACAAAAAAACTCTCCGGAAAAGCCGCGATTCTCTGCTCCAGAGACTCTCTTGTCGCCGCCTCCGCCTCCGGGAAGCACACAGCCTCCACATGTGTCACAGCATCCAGATCCTCCGGTGTCACCTGTCTGATTCGAATATCCATCATCATTCTCCCTCGTTGTTCTAAAATCTGTGCCGGTTCCGCGCATTCCCGGCACCCATTCTTTCATCTAGGCGCGGAAATAATAGCCTACTCCCCACTTGGTATGCACATACTTCGGATCGCTCGGGCTCGGCTCAATCTTCTCACGCAGGCGGCGCACATGGACATCCACAGTCCGTACATCCCCCGACTCGGACGCCTTGTTGCCCCATACAATCGACAGCAGCGCCTCACGGCTGTACACCTTGTTCGGGTTGCATGCCAGAAGCTCCAGAAGATCAAATTCCTTCGCAGTCAGATTGATCTCCTTTCCGCCGATAAACACCCTTCTGCCTTCCCGATCCAGCTTGAGATCACCGGCTGTCACCATCTGGCTGTTCTCCTGCTGCGCCCTCCGGGCCTTCTTGGAATTCCGGCGCATAATCGCCTTGATCCGTGCCTTTACCTCCAGTATATTGAACGGCTTTGTGATATAATCGTCTGCACCGTACTCCAGCCCCAGGATCTTATCCATATCACCGCCCTTGGCCGTCAGCATGATAATCGGCATCTCGGAAAACTCCCGGATCGCCTGACACACCTCAAATCCGTCATACTTCGGAAGCATCACATCCAGAAGCACCACATCATACTCCTTCTCTTTTGCCAGATTGATCGCCTCTTCTCCGTCGTACGCACAGTCCACTTCCATTCCATCCTGCTCCAGGCTGAAACGGATGCCCTTCACAATCAGCTTTTCATCGTCTACTACCAGAATCTTCGCCATATTCTCTCCTCACTGTCTATCATCCCAATGCCCCGTCCGTCAGGGGCTCACCGAAATATCATCTTTTATCTTTTCAAAGGCTGAATTCTTAATGCCCGGAACTTTCATGATATCCTCAATCTGCTCAAATCTCCCGTGCTCCTGCCGGTAACGGATGATGTCCTCTGCCCGCGCCTCTCCGATTCCGCGCAGCGTCTGCAGCTGCTCCTTCGAAGCGGTATTGATATCGACCGTTCCTGCGGAATCTGTCCCGATATCTGAAATCAGCCGGGCTGCCTGCTCCTGATCCGGAACTTCCAGCTTCATGCCGTCATGCACCGGTTCCGCCAGATTCAGAGCAGACTGTGCCGCAGACTCCGTAAAGCCCCCGGCCATGGCGATCGCCTCATAGACCCGCTGTCCTTCGCTCAGCTCATAGACTCCCGGCTGCATCACTTCACCGCAGACATGCACAAAACAGCCGGGGCGAGTCTCCTCCTGCTGCGTCTTTGCCTTCTGTCCGGTTTCCGCTTCCTGCACGGTTTCTGCTTCCTGCACAGTTTCCTTCTGCAGCAGGAACCGTTCTCCCTCCTGCTGTCCGCAACTGTAACAAAAGCCGGCCGCCAGTATCCATACAGCCAGCGCCAGCCATTTGCCGAAACATCTTATCCACCTTTTCATGATTCCCTCTTTCCGAGAGAATTCCCAATTCAGCCTATCCCTATTTTACCGAAATAACCCGCCAAATACAAGCGATATTTTGTGAATCATCGCGGAATATCATCCAGCAGCGGGATATCGTCCTCTTCTGGCATATACGCTTCGTATAATCGGACATAATCCGACGCTTTGAAAGAAATACCGGTGCGTTCCTCGCACAAAATCAGATCAATCCGGACCACATCCGGATGCTTTTCCGGTTCCACCCGGGTAAAAGACAGCTGTTCCACCGAAAAGCCGCGATATAATGCTTCCTCGATCCGTTCTGACAGAAATTCTTCCTCCGATTCCGGCAATCCATCCATCCGAACTGCATCTGCAATCACATCCAGCAGTCCTTCACCGACCCGTTCCGCACGCGCAGATGCCTCTATCCTCAGGCTCATACGCATACAAAATCCAAAAGCAGCGGATGTAGCTGCCATGACCATACCCGTCAGAGCCAGTGCCGCAATCACCTCCACCATCGTCATTCCCTTTTGGCTGTCTGCGATTCTCATGGCCTCTCCTCCGCATCAGCCGGAAGCTCCGAAACCACCTCATAAAGTGTGCCGGATTCCCCGGAATACTGCCGAACGATCACATCCATCTGAAACCGATCCCCGCCTTCTCTCTGTACAAATTCCAGCACTGCCTTGCTGTCCTGCCTTTTCACACCCGTTTCTCCGGACTCCTCTCCCAGGTAATACTCCCGCAGAAGTTCTCCGGATGCCTCCCTCCTCCTGCGGCTCCTCTCTGTCATGTCGAGAGCCATTTTCAGACTACCGTTAACCATCGAAACAAGCATCATCAAAACAGCGAATGCCACAATCACTTCGACGATCGTTGTTCCCCTTCTGTCAAATCTGAAAACCTTCATCTTCACTCGTCCCCTTCCTGTTCATTCCCGTACTCCGCACACTGCGCATCCGGTTCATAAGGAACCGTAACCGTCGCGGACGCATCCCGGATCGACGTTGTAACACGGATGGCAAGAACCTCTGAAGCTTCCTCCGTCCCCGACCGAAACCATTCCACAGCCGTTCTGCCCGGCAGTATTTCCGTCTCCAATTCAAAGACAACGGATGTCCCGGAATTCCACGGCTCTGTTCCTGCCTCAAACTGCTTTTCCTGAAGTACCAGGGCAATGGATGACGCAAGGATTTCGCATTGCTCTTTTCGTATTCTCCGCTCCGTACTGCGCATGGCAAACGCTGCTGCCCGCAGTGTCCCACACGATATCATAACTGCTGCCGTCATCACAAGAAGCACCTGGATCAGGGCAGATCCCCGCTTATTCATAGTAAACCGCCCTTCTCCACTCATTCACACTGGTAATGCCTTCAGCCACCAGCACCGCTCCGTTTTCCCTCATGGTCTTCATGTTCAGTTCCTGCTTTGCATAGGCACGAATCGCTTCCATTCCCACATCCGCAGCTATCATTTCCCTTAATTTTCGATCCACACAGACTGCTTCATGGATGGCAATCCGACCGGAGTAACCGGTATGGCGACAGCGTGGACAGCCGACGGGAACCCGGATTTTTGTAACCGGAATTCCGAGAGCTGCCTTTGTTTCTTCATCCGCCTCCACCTCCGCGGCACATTCCGGACAAAGTTTTCGGATCAGGCGCTGAGCAACCACACCGGTCAGGGAATCCGCCACAAGATATGGTTCTGCTCCCATGTCCTTCAGGCGCACAATCGCGGAAAGCGCGTCATTGGTGTGCAGCGTACTGAATACCAGGTGACCGGTGATTGCCGCACGCACGGAAATGGATGCCGTTTCCCGATCTCTGGTTTCTCCCACCATGATCATGTCCGGATCCTGCCGCAGCAATGCTCGAAGCCCTGTCTCAAAAGTCAGACCGGCTGCCGGATTCACCTGACTCTGATTGATTTTCGGAAGATTCCGTTCCACCGGATCCTCAATCGTCACAATATTAACCTGACGCTTTGCCAGTTCCTGAAGTATCATATAGAGCGTCGTGGTCTTACCGGAGCCGGTAGGCCCTGTGATGTAGATCAGACCATGCGGTGCCCGCAGCATCCGGGTTACCGTTTCATACACCGGAAGGCTCATGCCAAATGTCCCCGCGTGATCGATCCGGGTATTACCGGCCAGCAGACGAATCACGGCCTTTTCTCCAAAAACTGTGGGCATCACCGAAATTCTCATATGTACTGTTTTCCCGTCAATCTTCATCTGGCAGTGCCCGTCCTGCGGAACCTGCCGCTTTGCAATATCCAGGTCACTCAGAATCTTAATCCTGGCAATCAGGGATGCGTGCACACGCTTCTGAAGCGTTACATACTCCTGAATGATTCCATCTATTCTCATCCGGACTACGGTTTTATCCTCAAACAGTTCCAGATGAATATCACTTGCATTCTGATGATAAGCACGTTCTACCAGACTGTTGAGCAGATGGATAACCGGCGCATCGCCATCCCCCTCTTCCACTTCCAGCGGTTCCATCTTCGGCCTGGGGCTGTCGTTGACCTGCGAAGCGGCCTGTCTGGCGCGCACCTCCGCATAGCAGCAGCGTATGGCCTGATCCAGCTCTTTCCCTTCACAGAGAAGAATCCTGAGATTCATCCCCGTTGTCTGTCTGACATCCTCCAGCCCATAATAATTCAACGGATCATTGGTCAGAACCGTGAGGATATCCCCGTCCACTGCCGTACCCAGAATCCGGTACCGCTGTGCCACCTCCATGGGAATGATCTGCACGGCTTCCAGATCCACCCCCATCTGATCCACGCATCCCATCTCAAGCTTCATGCAGGATGCCAGAATTTCCAGCATACGCCGCTCGGTAATCGCCCCAAGCTCCACCAGGGCAGTGCTAAGACGCATTCCTTTATGTTCCTTCTGATATTCCATCGCCTGATCCAGCTGTTCTTCTGTCACATATCCATATTCTTTCAGCTCATCTTCAATTTTCA
>JALFHZ010000052.1 GCA_022776445.1 Lachnospiraceae bacterium | reverse complement strand
ATAGATCTCGCTGGAAGCCACATTCTTGATATAATCCCGATAAGGAACATAATAATTTGGCGCAGAATTGTCGGTCGGCACGCCGTCGTGGACAACCACAGTCTGCGGAACGACCACACGGCTCAGGACGATTTCACCGGTCTCACCGACCGGCTGAATCTCCGGCTCTGCAATCTTGGGCGGGTAATGCCCATACAGCGTGTGTTCCGGTATGATAATCGGATTTTCCACGACCTCCGGATCACTTTCCGGTTCCATTCTCACCGGCTGTATGGCGGTGGCATCCGGCAGAATCTCGGTGCCGCGGATCGTCGCGGACTTGAAGCCCGGGGCGGTGACGCGCAGCTGATACTCCGAGTAGGGCTGATTGCTGCCCGGGTTCAGACTGTATTCCAGAGGCGGCGCGGAGAGCTCGATGGTGTCGGTCTGGCCGGAACTGTTGGTACTGACTTCTTCCAGTGTATTGTCCGGTGTACCCGCCGCCGAGATCGTAATCGTCGCATCCCGGATGGGAAAATTGTTTTCCATATTGACGACGTTGATCTGCAGAAAGCCGCGGGAGGTCAGTTCTGTGGCCGTGGTCCGTACCCGATCAGAATTGGTAGGCAGTTCATTTTTGCGCATAATAATCCTCAGAAGGCTGTGCTTACTGTCAGTATATGCCCGCAGCTCCGGTTTCGTTTCAAAATATATTTATAAGTGCTTTCGGAAATATTCATAAGTAAAATATATGATAGATTAACTTGCATTTATAAACAAAATCATGTATAATCCTATCAATTTGGGTTTCGGTCAGGAAAAGAAATCCGAAGAAGAATTTTGTCAAAGCACCAAAGAGCATATCGACTCAGAAAGGAAGGACCACCAACATATGAAAGCATTCCTTATACTGGAAGATGGAACGATCTTTGAAGGCAAAAGCATCGGTTCCACCAAAGAAGTCATCAGCGAGATCGTCTTTAATACCTCAATGACCGGTTATCTGGAAGTCCTTACGGATCCGTCCTATGCAGGGCAGGCAGTTGTAATGACATATCCATTGATTGGCAATTATGGTATCTGTTATGAAGATATGGAGTCGAGCCGCCCGTGGCCGGACGGATTTATTGTTCGTGAACTGTCCCGCATTCCCAGCAATTTCCGCAGCGAGGACACCATCCAGCATTTCTTAGAAAAACATGATATTCCCGGTATCAGCGGTATTGATACAAGAGCCCTCACAAAAATATTAAGAGAAAAAGGTACCATGAACGGTATGATTACGACCCGGAATTATGAAGATCTGTCCGAGCCGATCAGCCGCATGAAAGCCTATTGCGTGACAGGTGTTGTAAAAGCGACCTCCTGCCGTGAAAAGTATGTCCTGAAACAGGCAGAAACATTTGAAAAACCATTGAAAAAAGTGGCACTGCTGGATCTGGGAGCGAAGAAAAATATCGCCCGTTCCCTGAGCGCACGAGGCTGTGAAGTGACCGTTTATCCATGTGATACCCCGGCAGAAGAGATTCTGGGCAGCTGTCCGGACGGCATTATGCTTTCCAACGGCCCGGGAGATCCGAAGGAAAATGTGGAGATTATCCGGGAGATCCGGAAGTTGTATGAGTCCAGCGTGCCGATCTTTGCGATTTGCCTGGGGCATCAGCTGATGGCACTGGCAACCGGTGCCGATACATTCAAATTGAAATACGGACACCGCGGCGGCAACCATCCGGTGAAAGATCTGGAGACGGGACGTGCTTATATCTCTTCCCAGAACCATGGCTACGCGGTAGACCCGGCCAGCCTGGATCCGAACGTGGCAGTACCGGCGTTCACCAATGTCAACGACGGCACCAACGAGGGACTGAAGTATGTGGGCAAGAATATTTTCACCGTACAGTATCATCCGGAAGCATGTCCGGGACCGCAGGATTCCAGCTATCTGTTTGACCGTTTTATGAAAATGATGGGAGGGAATGAATAATGCCGAAGATTGCTGATATTAAAAAAGTACTGGTACTTGGCTCCGGCCCGATCATCATCGGCCAGGCTGCCGAATTTGACTATGCAGGAACCCAGGCCTGCCGTTCCCTGAAGGAGGAGGGCATCGAAGTGGTGCTCTTGAACTCCAACCCGGCGACGATCATGACGGATAAGGATATCGCAGACCGGGTATACATCGAGCCGTTGACTGTGGAAGTAGTCGAGCAGCTGATTAAGAAAGAAAAACCGGACAGTATTCTCCCGACGCTGGGCGGCCAGGCAGGACTGAATCTGGCGATGGAGCTGGAGGAGAACGGATTTTTGAAAGAGCATAACGTTCGACTGATCGGTACCACGGCACTGACCATCAAAAAGGCAGAAGACCGTGAAATGTTCAAGGAGACGATGGAGAAGATCGGCGAACCGGTTGCTCCGTCTGATATCGTAGAGAACGTGGAAGACGGTCTGCGCATCGCAGAGCAGATCGGCTATCCGGTCGTGCTGCGTCCCGCCTATACCCTGGGCGGCAGCGGCGGCGGTATCGCCGAGAATCCGGAGCAGTGCCGTGAGATTCTGGAGAACGGCCTGCGTCTGTCCCGTGTGGGCCAGGTTCTGGTGGAACGCTGTATCGCCGGCTGGAAAGAGATCGAGTACGAGGTGATGCGCGACAGCGCCGGCAACGTGATCACCGTATGTAATATGGAAAATATTGACCCGGTCGGTGTGCATACCGGTGACAGTATCGTTGTGGCTCCGTCCCAGACGCTGGGAGACAAGGAGTACCAGATGCTGCGTACCTCCGCACTGAATATCATTACCGAGCTGGGCATCACCGGCGGCTGCAATGTACAGTACGCACTGCATCCGACCAGCTTTGAATACTGTGTCATCGAGGTAAACCCGCGTGTAAGCCGTTCCTCCGCACTGGCTTCCAAGGCAACCGGATATCCGATCGCCAAGGTTGCAGCGAAGATTGCACTGGGCTATACGCTGGATGAGATCAAAAACGCCGTTACGAAGAAGACCTACGCAAGCTTCGAGCCGATGCTGGACTACTGCGTGGTCAAGATGCCGAGACTTCCGTTTGATAAATTCATCAGTGCAAAACGTACCCTGGGTACCCAGATGAAAGCAACCGGTGAGGTTATGAGTATCTGCACCAACTTCGAAGGCGCTCTGATGAAAGCGATCCGTTCCTTGGAGCAGCATGTAGACTGCCTGCTTTCCTATGATTTCAGCGATCTGAATGACGATGCGCTGCTGAAACAGCTTCACGTGGTAGATGACCGCCGGATCTGGGTGATTGCAGAGGCGCTGCGCCGCGGTGTATCCTATGAGAAGATTCACAGCATCACGAAGATCGATTGCTGGTTTATCGACAAGCTGGCAATTCTTGTAGAGATGGAAGAGGCGCTGAAGAACGGTCCTCTGACTCCGGAGCTGTTAAAAGAAGCAAAACGCATGGAATTCCCGGACAATGTGATTTCCCGTCTGACCGGTGTTGCGCAGGAAGACATCAGGGCGATGCGCAAGGCAAACGGCATTACCGCCGCTTACAAGATGGTTGATACCTGCGCGGCAGAATTTGCAGCCGAGACTCCGTATTATTACTCCTGCTTTGACGGCATCAGTGAGGTGGAAGAGACACATGACCGCAAGAAGGTCCTGGTACTCGGTTCCGGCCCGATCCGCATCGGTCAGGGTATCGAGTTTGACTTCTGCTCCGTACACAGCACCTGGGCGTTTTCCAAAGAAGGATATGAGACCATTATCGTCAACAACAACCCGGAGACCGTAAGTACCGACTTTGATATCGCTGACAAGCTGTATTTTGAACCGCTGACTCCGGAAGATGTGGAGAGCATCGTGGATATCGAGAAACCGGACGGCGCCGTGGTACAGTTTGGCGGACAGACCGCAATCAAGCTGACCGAGGCCCTGATGAAGATGGGTGTGCCGATTCTGGGCACCGCAGCAGAAGATGTGGATGCAGCAGAAGACCGTGAACTGTTTGACGCGATTCTGGAAAAATGTCAGATTCCGAGACCGGCAGGCCACACCGTATTCACCGCCGAAGAGGCGAAGAAGGCGGCCCATGAGCTGGGCTATCCGGTTCTGGTCAGACCGTCCTACGTACTGGGCGGACAGGGTATGCAGATCTGCATCAATGATCACGATATCGATGAATTTATCGGTATCATCAACCAGATTGCACAGGATCATCCGATCCTTGTAGATAAATATATCGTCGGCAAGGAGATTGAGGTCGATGCAGTATGTGACGGCACCGATATCCTGATCCCGGGTATCATGGAGCATATTGAGCGTACCGGCGTACACTCCGGAGACAGTATCTCCGTATATCCGGCACCGAGCATTACCCCGGAGATCGAGGCGAAGCTGGTAGATTACACCGAGAAGCTGGCACGTGCTCTGCATGTAAAAGGCATGATTAACATTCAGTTTATTGTGGCAGGCGAAGATGTCTACATCATTGAGGTGAATCCACGTTCCTCCAGAACCGTGCCGTACATCAGCAAGGTAACCGGAATTCCGATTGTACCGTTGGCAACAAAGGTGATCTGCGGACATACGCTGAAGGAACTGGGCTATCAGCCGGGACTGCAGAAGAAGGCCGATTACATTGCAATCAAGATGCCGGTATTCTCCTTTGAGAAAATCCGTGGCGCAGATATCAGCCTGGGACCGGAGATGAAGTCTACCGGTGAATGTCTGGGTATCGCAAAGACCTTCAATGAGGCCCTTTATAAGGCATTTGAAGGCGCAGGCATCAAGCTGCCGAAGTATAAGAACATGATTATCTCCGTACGGGAATCCGAGCACGAGAACGTGGTTGAGATTGCAAGACGATTCCAGAACGTGGGGTATAAGATTTTCGCAACCAGAGGAACTGCAAAAGTGCTGAATGAACGCGGCGTCAAGGCATTTCCGGTCCGCAAGCTGGAGCAGGAGTCCCCGAATATTCTGGATCTGATTCTTGGTCATGAGATCGATCTGGTAATCGACATTCCGCAGCAGGGTGCAGAGCGCAGCCGTGACGGATTTGTCATCCGCCGGAATGCAATCGAGACCGGTGTGCATGTGCTGACTTCGCTGGATACCGCAGCCGCGCTGGCAACCAGCCTGGAGAACCGGGCGAAGGAGCTGACGCTGATTGATATTGCAACGGTGAAGAATGTATAAATAATCAGGAAACATGAGGAAGGAACTGTATCTTTGACAGATGCGGTTCCTTTTTTCTGGACAGAAAAGAATATTTTTGGTATGATAGAAAAACAAGTCGAGAAGTTCTATCTATTTTTCTGGGATTCAAAAATTCAGGCAGGTTCTGCCGGGTGATTTCTCGTTTGGAACAACCGAATACGTATTTTGCTGACTGGAGTAATCTTGTTTTTTTCGGAGCGCTTTTCTATAATGATAGCGGAAGTGTTCTTGTCTCAAAAGGT
>JALFHZ010000051.1 GCA_022776445.1 Lachnospiraceae bacterium | reverse complement strand
ACCTTTTGAGACAAGAACACTTCCGCTATCATTATAGAAAAGCGCTCCGAAAAAAACAAGATTACTCCAGTCAGCAAAATACGTATTCGGTTGTTCCAAACGAGAAATCACCCGGCAGAACCTGCCTGAATTTTTGAATCCTAGAAAAATAGATAGAACTTCTCGACTTGTTTTTCCATCATATCAAAGATATTCTTTTCTGTCCAGAAGAAAAAGGAACGCTGCATTCAAAAATTACAAAAAGAACTGGAAGGCATTTCCAAAAAATGATAAAATAATGGTACTTATACAGGAGGTATCAATCATGAATACAGTTATAGAAAATATTCTGACGCGCAGAAGCGTCCGTGCTTTCGAAGAAAAAAAGATTCCGGCAGAGGAGCTGAATCAGATCCTGCAGGCAGCCATCTATGCACCCAGCGGCATGGGACGTCAGACCTGGCAGTTCACCGCTGTCTGCAGCCGTGACAAGATACAGCAGCTGGCAGCTCTTGTGGAGACAGAGCTCGGCCGCGAGGGCTACAATATGTACCGTCCGGAAGTCATCATCATTCCGTCCAACGAGAAAGACAGCCCATGGGGTAAGGAAGACAATGCCTGTGCTCTTGAGAATATCTTTCTGGCAGCACATTCCTTCGGCATCGGATCCGTATGGATCAATCAGATTCGGGATATCTGCGACCGGCCGGCTGTACGTGCCCTGTTGACAGAATGGGGCGTTCCGGAAAACCATGTGGTATACGGTATCGCCGCACTCGGGTATGCAGCTCCGGCTCCGGCAAAAGAAGTTCACAAAATCGGAAAGATTATGGTGGTAGAGTAAGTCCAAAATCCGGTATACCCAAAAATCTTCCTATCCCACAAAAGCCGCCCCACATCAGGGCGGCTTTTTCATTTATACAATGGGTTCAAAATCAGCTGCACCATGTTTGCAGAGCGGACAGATAAAGTCATCCGGCAGCTCATCGCCTTCATAGATATATCCGCAGATCTTGCAGACAAATCCTTTCTTGCCTTCTGTCTCCGGCTTCGGCTTCACATAGTTCTGATAATAGGTATAAGTCATGGTCTCCACGGAGGAAATGACTCTTGCCTCAGTAACACTGCAGATAAACATGCCGTGGGTATCCAGATCAACGTACTGCTCTACCTTCAGCGACAGGAAAGAATTGATGTATTTCGGAAGGAATGCCAGTCCATTATCGGAACGAAGCGGTTTGCAATTGGCGAACTTATCAACGCTTCTTCCGCTCTGGAAACCAAAATTCTGGAATACAGCAAACGGTGCATCTGTGGACAGACAGTTGATATTCATGATACCGGTCTGTTTGATCACATGGTGGGAGTAATTTGCCTTGTTGATCGTCACTGCAATGCGGTTCGGCGTATTGGTCACCTGAGTCACAGTATTGACGATCAGACCATTGTCCTTCTTACCGTCATTGGAGGTAACCACATACAGACCATATCCGATGTTAAACAGTGCGGACAAATCATTCTTGTTGGCAGTTTCAGTCTGCTGTGCCAGATAATTGCGGCAAAGCTCCTCAGCCAGTGCTTCCAGGCGGTCTCTGCTCTCTCCATCCAGTGCGGACATGATCCGGACGGTATTGTCTGTAAAGGTCAGCTTTTTGCTGCCTTCAAACATACCTTTCATCACCTTGGCTGCCAGAGGTGCCCAGGAACCATTTTCAATCAGGGCAACGATACGGTTCTGGAAATTCCGCTCAGTCAGATGCTCAATGAAATCTCTCATGAACGGGAAAATCCCTGCATTATAGGTTGTGGTAGCAAGAACCAGCTTATTGTAACGGAATGCATCTGCAACTGCACTGGACATATCGTCACGGGCCAGATCGTACACAACCACATTCGGACAGCCCTTGATGCGAAGCTTCTCTGCCAGAAGTTCCACTGCCTTCTTCGTGTTGCCGTAAATCGAAGTGTAAGCAATTACGATTCCTTCAGACTCTGCCTCGTAGGAAGACCAGGTATTGTAAAGACCCAGATAATATCCGAGGTTTTCCTTCAGCACCGGACCATGAAGCGGACAGATGGTCTGAATATCCAGTCCGGACGCTTTCTTCAGAAGCTTCTGTACCTGTGCGCCATATTTGCCAACGATACCGATGAAATAGCGACGTGCCTCGTCTGCCCACTCTTCTTCCACATCCAGTGCTCCGAATTTTCCAAAGCCGTCTGCAGAG
>JALFHZ010000036.1 GCA_022776445.1 Lachnospiraceae bacterium | reverse complement strand
TTCCTTTGCGCGTGCCATACAGCGATCCAGAGCACAGCTGTTGGCAGTCTCACCATAATAGGCTGGCATTACATCGCCCTCATGCACCATATTCATTTCCCGCAGCTGCACCGGATCCATGTGCAGCTTCTCTGCCATTTCATTGACTGCGGATTCCAGTGCAAAGATTCCCTGCGTAGCTCCGTATCCGCGATAAGCACCGGCTGACATGGTATTGGTATAAACCACGTCATAACCGAACCGGTATGCCTTCGGCGTTGCGTAAAGAGGAATGGACTTATGTCCGGACAGGCCGACAGTAGTCGGTCCATGCTCACCGAACGCACCGGTGTTGGACAGGGTATAGACATCAATCGCCTGAAAATGCCCTTCTTTATCCGAACCCAGCCGAACCGTTACCTCCATCTCATGACGCGGAGAGGACGCGATTTGGGACTCGTAACGGGTATAGATCAGTTTGGCCGGTTTGCCGGTCAGCCAGGTCACCAGTGCCGGATAAACTTCCGTCACTACAGTCTGCTTTGCGCCGAAACCGCCTCCGATCCTCGGCTTGATCACACGAACCTTCGCTTTGGGGATATCCAGCGCATGCGCCACAATACGCCGCACATGGAACGGAATCTGTGTCGAAGATGTCACGTTCAGACGTCCGTAGGCATCCAGACTGGTATATGTCCGAAATGTCTCCATCATCGCCTGCTGATTGGCCTTGACATGATAGGTCTGCTCAACCACATAATCGCAGGACGCCAGAATCGCATCCACATCGCCGTTGCTTTCGCAGGAAGAAGCACAGAGATTTCTCTGATTGTCCGCACCTACCGGGCACAGGCTTTTCCAGGTGTCCTCAGGATGTACCAGAATCGGATTGTCCTTGGCCTTACGGAAATCCAGAACCGGCTCCAGCACCTGATATTTCACCTTAATCATACGAAGCGCGCGGTCAACCGCCTCCTCCGTCTCACCGGCTACTATCGCCACCGCATCACCGACAAAACGTACTCTCTGATCCAGGATCAGACGATCATAGGGACTTGGCTCCGGATACGTCTGTCCGGCCATGGTAAAACGCTTCTGCGGCGAATCCTTCCAGGTCAGAATGGCTTCAATCCCCGGGATCTCCGCGGCACGCCTGAAATCAATCTCTTCAATCAGTGCATGCGCATACGGGCTTCGCAGCAGCTTGACAACCAGACAGTTTTTCGGCGCGATATCATCCGTATAAACCGGTTTTCCTGTCACCAGCGCCATCGCATCCTTCTTGACAATTGAAGTTCCAACATAATGCTTCTTTCTCTCCATCTTATGCCTGCGCCTCCTTTGTCCGTTTTAAGTATTTCTCAATCGCACGCTTCTGCGCCATGTATCCGGTGCAGCGGCACAGGTTCCCGGCCAGATACTCCTCCACCTCTTCCTGCGTCGGATTCTCAAGCTCACGCTCCATGGCAAGTACGTTCATAATCAGCCCCGGGCTGCAGAAACCACACTGGTCCGCTCCCTCCGCGGCCAGATATGCACCCAGTTCCCTTGCCTCTTCCTGAAGTCCTTCCAGCGTCGTGATCTCATGTTCCTCGGCGCGTACCGCCAGAACCGAGCAGGACAGCACCGGCACTCCATCCATCCAGACCGTACAAAGGCCGCAATTGGAAGTCTCGCAGCCGCACTTGACACTGTAACATCCTTTTTCACGCAGCATATCCAGAAGACGGGTATCCGCCGCAACCTCGGCGCTGACCATTTTGCCGTTCAGGGTAAACTGTATCTCCATCTTACGCCTCCTCCTTCAGCTGTTCCATCAGCCTTCTCACATACACTTCTGCCAGATACCTCCGGTATTCCGCACTTCCGCGCAGATTGGAATGGAACGTAAACTGTTCCACGGCAGCCTTTGCCTGAACCGCCGGACTCTCCTGCGTTACCGGTATGGTTACAAGTGCCGCCCGCTCCGGGCGTGCACCGACGGATACCTGCCAGATCCCGTCCTTCACAGCCACTCCGCATGCGATCAGCGGGAAATCCGTCTTCGACTGTCTCTGGCTCGTATAGGCCGCACGACGCCCGTCCTTGCGGATGATTACCCGAACCAGAATATCCCGGTTATACGGCATTGCGGCAAACTCTGTCAGAGGAACAATTCCGCCCTGATACAGCTCCACATACGTATCCAGCATCATCATGCAGGTCAGAATATCCGAAAACCCATAACGTCCGAACACACTGCCGCCAACCGTAGCTCCATTCCGGAACTGGGTTCCTACAATATAACGGGTGCACTCTTTAAACACGCCGCCAAAACAGTCATTCAGACCCTTGTGCAGTTCCAGCTGACGCAGACTGCACATACAGCCGATCCGAAATTCTTTTTCGTCCTCCTCGATCTGGTTCAGACCAAGATCCGACAGATCAATGGCCGTCACTTTGTAATTCCGTCCCATCTTCAGCCACATCATACCGCCCAGCAGAATATTGCTGCGCTTCTGATTGAGATCATAGGCATCTTTCAGGCTTTTGGCCCTGACATACTCTTTTACGTGAAACACCCGTCTTCCTCCTTTTATCTTGTAAAATAATAATCGAACACCGCTCTGGCGATCGGTGCCGCCACTTTTCCCCCGGAACCGCCTTCCTCAACAATCACGGTTACCACCAGTCCGGGATCCTCTGCCGGCGCAAATCCGGTAAACCACGCATGTGTCTCCCGGTTCTTCTCAAATTCCGCAGACCCCGTTTTTCCTGCCACCGAATAGGCATCCGTCCGCACCGCGGAACCGGTCCCTTCTGTCACTACCATCCGCATACCGTCACTCAGAATCCCGGCTTCTTCTGCCGTGATCAGAGAGCCCGCAGAAGCCGGAAGAAATTTCTTCACTTCTTCTCCCAGCACATTTTCCACATGATCAATCAGATACGGCTTCATCAACACGCCTCCATTGGCAATCGCTGCAGTCATCATCGCGTTGTGAAGCGGTGTCACCTGCGTGCTGCCCTGACCGATGGAGGTCTGCAGAATCTCCCAGGTATCCGCATCACTTCCCATGGCGAAAGAACTCCTGCTGTACGCGAAGGACACCGGAAGCTCGGTATTGAACAGCATCTGGTCCGTCAGCGTTTTCAGTCCGTCCAGATTCAGGGTCAGCCCAAGGCTCGCAAACGCCCCGTTGCAGGAATTGGCAAATGCCTGCCCCAGCGTCTGATGACCATGTGCATTTCCATGATAGCAGGAAATGGTATAGTCCCCGTTCTCATAATGGCCGTCACAGTCATACGAAAAATCTCTCCAGTCATCCGGATGTTCCCGGATATATTCCAGCATGGTAATGTATTTAAATGTCGATCCGGGCGGATACAGCCCCTGAGAAGCACGGTTTAAAAGCTGCGCTTCGGTATTGTCCCCGGAGATCAGCGCATCCCAGTCATCGGCAAGCGTATTGGGATCGTAGCCCGGTTTTGAAACCATGGCAAGGATCTTGCCCGTGTCCGGTTCCAGTGCCAGAACGACTCCCTTCCGGTCTCCCAGTGCATCCGAAGCCACCTGCTGCATCCCCACATCCAGTGTCGTCACCACATGATCTCCGATATTTTTGATATCGGAAAGCTCATTCATCGTCTTCTCAGCCAGATTGATATGGGAGCTGAGCAGATAAAAATTCGCCTGTGCCTCCAGTCCGGTCTTGCCATGATCGGAATAACCGACCACATGGGCAAACAGCGAACCATAAGGGTATATGCGCTGCTCGCTTCCATCCTCATGCACCTGTGTCTGCGCCAGCACTTCTCCCCCGCTGCCCAGAATTTCTCCACGGACCACCCGGTTCGCAAAGCTGTCCAGACGGGCATTGTAGGAATTGTTGATGACCGAATCACTGCGAACCTGCAGAAAATACCCAAAATATCCAATCATACAGATAAAAATTCCCACGATCAAATAGGCAACCACAAGCATACTCCGGTTAGCCTTCGGATTTGGTATATCTTTCTTCATAGTCCTCCTCGTCGTCCTTCTTCAGAATATATAATCCCTGAAGTACTCCAAATACTATAAACATACTGAATATGGAACTGCCTCCATAGCTGACAAAAGGCAGTGTCACGCCTGTGGACGGAATAAACTTGATAACTCCTCCCACCGTAAGAAACACCTGAAGGATATAAACCATTCCCATACCGAATGCGATCAGCTTGTAAAACATCGCCTGCATCTTTCCTGCAACCAGCATGAACTGCAGAAAACAGCCCAGGCAGATCAGAAGCACACACAGTGCAAAAATACCGCCAAGTTCTTCCGAAATCGCCGCGAAAACAAAATCTTTCCCCACAACCGGTATTTTGTAAGGCATACCGCAATACAATCCCATACCGAACCAGCCGCCTGTCCCGATGGCAAAGAGAGACTGTGTGATCTGATATCCGCGGTTATCGATATCCGCCCACGGATTCTGCCACGCCAGAACACGCGTGCGCACATGTTCAAACAGCCGGTAAGCCAGCATCGATGCCCCGCATCCGGCCAGAAGTCCGCTGACGAGATAAAACCAGTTTGACGTAGCCACAAACAGCATGGTCAGATACGTCACAAAAAAGATCAGTGCACTGCCCAGATCCTTTGACAGAACCAGAATCAGCACATGCGCGGCAGCCACAGCCGTCGTCACGGCTACGTTTTTAAAATTCACAGACTGATAAAACATGGCTGCCACAAAAAACACAAAGGTAATCTTGACAAACTCCGAAGGCTGAAAGGAAACACCGCCCACACTGATTGACAGCTGCGCTCCGAAGCTGTTGTTGCCGATCATCCACACAACTGCCAGAAGAATCAGCCCGCCGACACCGTACACCCACGGAATTCCGGAAATCTGCCATACATGATCCATAATAAACGGTATCAGCAGAGTCACGACCGCTGCCACTGTCACAATCAAAAACTGGCGCAGGGATTTCTCAAACGAAAGCCTGGTCAGTATGATAAATCCAATGCTCAGCAGCATGCATTGATTGTTAATCAGAATCCCTGACCGATTCCGGTAAAAAAGGCGGTACAGGACAAGATAGGCAATCAGAAAAACAGCCTGCGCCAGATACAGAAGTACGATCCGGTCATCCTCCGCCTTCAGATACAGCACGACAAATGCCGCAAAGTGCAGAAGAAACATCAGGATATTCTGATATGCGCATATCCGGTCCTGCTTCCGGAAATCCTGGTGCCGGAAATAGCTGAAATTCAGATACGTATAGATCATAACCATCAAAATCAGCAGATACTTCGACACCTCAATGATAACATTAATCATAAAACACCTATTCTACGCCCCGCTTCATATGACCTCTTGTAAAATCACCAAGCGGAACCGGCGTATCCTTTCCATGGAGGAAATGCTCCGCATATGCATCAATCACCGCCTGCATCTGCTGCACGGTTTCCATTGTAAACTGCAGACGCAGCACAGCAGGAGCAAGCCGTTCCGCCACAGACTCCTGTCCAAGTAAGGAAAGCGGACTCGGATTATAAATAGTATTATAACAGAAACGGCAATGATTTTTAACCGGAAGCAGTTTTCCCGTGCGGTCCTTCATATACAGAAGCTTCGGCTCTTTCCTGCACGATTCTGTGGTACGCACAATGCACTGCGCAGAAACCATGGCCGGCAGATATCCATAGGCAATCAGCTCCGCATGACTGCTGTCCAGTTCCTTCAGTTCCCGGCTGTTCAGCTCCAGCGGAAGTGTCAGCCGGGCTGCCCCCATCCTCCTCATCTGCTCTTCTGCCAGATGATTCATGGAATAAAGATTGGCATCAAATATCATCGGTACCTCTCCCAGTCCCAGTTCCTTCAGAAAAATGATTTCTTCCATAGAGCGAAGCACAAACGCATCAAAACCGGCACGCTTCAGTTCCCGGCTGTGCCGGCTCAGATAAGCTTCCGCCTCAGACCGGAAAATATGCGGAAGAATCAGCGCACATTGTTTCCCGGAATCATGGCAGTCCTGTACCGCCTTTTCCCAGGTCTCAGCTCCAAATCCCACACTGTCAAGATCAACCGCTGCCACCTCCGGATGCCTTATCGCAGCCGCAAGACACTCCGGATCTTCCAGAGCAACATGCAGCCGGGGTCTCCATTCCTGCGAACATCCATCTGCGCGTTCTGGCCGCTCCCTTTCCGCCAGCCCGCCTTTTGGCTTCTCAACCTGTACGGCACGGCGAAAGGTCCCCGTCACGGCTGCTTCCAGCAGCTCCATACCGCTTCTGCGCAGCTCATTCAGAGACTGAACAGGCAGAAAACAGTTCCCCTTCAGATCCACCTCCAGTGTCTCAAAGCAGAATGGCGTATTTCCCGTCTTCTTCATCTGGCGCAGCAGCTTTTCTTCCGAAAGCGGCTGATTCTGCGCCGACAGAACCACATCTCCGGTCACAGACACTTCCCGGTCATTCATGAACAGCTGAAGACCGGCAGGTTCTCCCTCATGAATCGTCACAATCCCCCGGATCGGCTCCTGTTTTCCCACATTGACATACATGTGATCCAGACGGTCAAACAATTCCTGATTGCCTTCGCGAAAAGACGGTTTCTCCTTCAGAGCCACCATATCACGGCCATTGTGCTGACGGTAGTATCCCTCTGTGAAGCCTCCACGGTCAAACAGATCCAGAAGCATCCGTCTGTCCGCCGGATCCACATGATAACCGCTGCGCCCCTGCTGCAGATAAAGATCTGCATATTTCCGGTATATGCTGACAACGCCTGCCGTATAGCGGGGGCTCTTCATGCGTCCCTCGATCTTCAGGGAGTACACCCCCGCTTCTATGATATCCGGAAGAATGTCCAGTGTGCACAGGTCCTTCAGACTCAGCACGTAACGTTCATCCGCTCCTCTTTTCTGTCCTTTTCCGGAGCGAGCCTGTCCCTGTACATCATAGGGCAGGCGGCATGGCTGTGCACAGCGTCCGCGGTTGCCGCTTCTTCCGCCAATCAGGCTGCTGAGCAGACACTGACCGGAATAACAGTAGCAGAGCGCCCCATGTACAAAGCTCTCAATCTCAATATCCACCTGTTCCCGAATCCGACGAATCTCATTCAGGGAAAGCTCCCTTGCCGTCACCACACGGGTCACTCCCATATCCTTCAAAATCTGAGCACTCCGGTAACCGGTCACAGTCATCTGCGTACTGGCATGGATCGGGAGATCCGGAAAAAATCTGCGGATACAGGATAACACCCCCATATCCTGTACGATCACGGCATCCAGCCCCTGCTCATAATACGGTTTCAGAAAATCATAAAGCGGATCCAGTTCCGTCTCCTTCACCAGAGTATTCACCGTCATATACAGTCTGCACCCATGCAGATGTGCATAATCAATCGCTTCCAGAAACTGATCCTCCTCCGGATTATCCGCATAAGCGCGGGCTCCGAACCGGCTTCCGCCCATATATACGGCATCTGCACCGGCATTCACCGCTGCCTTCATACTTTCTACCGACCCGGCTGGCGCCAGGATTTCCACACATGGTTTCAAAAAAACCTCCTTATGCTGATCGCATCTTATCTATCTGCGCGGCATATGTCCCGCTGCTGCAGCAGCTGCTGCATGAATCGCCTTAAACTGTTCCAGCTCACCCTTCACAGCATCCAGCTCTTCCTTCAGCTTCTGCGCCTGCTCCTCAGCAGCTTCCCACGCCTGCCTTGTTTCCTCTGTCTCACGCTCCGCAGTCTCCTGCGCGCGTTTTGCCGCCTCTGCTTCACGCTCCGCAGCCTCCTGCGCGCGCTTTGCTTCCTCTGCTTCACGCTCCGCAGTCTCCTGCGCGCGTTTTGCTTCCTCTGCTTCACGCTCTGCAGTCTCCCGCGCACGCTTTGCCGCCTCTGCTTCACGCTCCGCAGCCTCCTGCGCGCGCTTTGCCGCCTCTGCATCCTGCTCTGCGCGCTTTCGCTCTTCGGAAACAGATGCCGGATCTTCCTCTCTGCGGAAACGCTCCAGTTCTTCCTGATCACTCTCAAGCTTCATCTGTGTCGTAATCAACTCATGCTTCAGACTGTAGGCATCCTTTTCCATGGCCGCCTTCTGCTCAGCGAGCAGATCCGCCCGTTCCTGTTCTTTAAAATAATCATCGGCAATATTCAGCTCAATCATCAGCGCCTGATATTCCGCACTCTGCTTGGAAAATCCGTTCTCTTTACGGATCTTTCCGATCTTATCATTCAGATAGGCAGCCACCTTCTGGAGATACGGCTCTCCTTCTGTGCCGCCTAATGTGTATATGGTTCCATCTATTAAAACTTCCGTGTAATTTTTCTGTCCCATCCAAATTGACTCCCATTCTTATTGACCGTCTGCACGATGTGCTTCCGGTATCCTGAAAACGTGGTGCTCCGACCATCGTATCATATTATAACAGAGATCCGGACAAAATCAACCCAAACTCCTCTGGGCATTCAGTCCCAGATGGCGGTAAGCCGCCTCTGTAGCCACACGTCCCCTTGGCGTCCGGTTGAGAAACCCATTCATCAGAAGGTAAGGTTCATAAACATCCTCCAGCGTACCGGCATCCTCTCCCAGCGCAGCCGCCAGCGTATCCAGCCCGACCGGACCGCCTCCAAACTTCTCTATCATCATCAGAAGAATACTCCGGTCATTGTTATCCAGTCCAAGCCTGTCCACATCCAGAATATCCAGAGCAAACTCCGCTACCTCCTTTGTAATCACGCCATCGTACTTTACCTGAGCAAAATCACGCACCCGTTTCAGCAGGCGGTTGGCCAGACGCGGCGTCCCTCTGGAACGGCGTGCAATCTCCGCAGCGCCTTCCGGTTCAATCTCAACTCCCAGTACGCCTGCCGAACGCTCCACGATAATCTGCAGTTCTTCCGGCGTGTAAAATTCCAGCTTCTGCACCACGCCAAACCGGTCTCGCAGCGGTGCCGTAAGAAGACCTGCCCGGGTTGTCGCTCCTACCAGCGTAAAATGCGGCAGATCCAGGCGGATTGAGCGCGCGGAGGATTCCTTCCCCAGCATGATATCGATGGCAAAATCCTCCATGGCAGGATAGAGAACCTCCTCCACCTGACGGTTCAGTCTGTGAATCTCATCCACAAACAGAACATCTCCCTCCTGCAGATTGTTCAGAATGGCTGCCATCTCTCCCGGTTTCTCGATCGCCGGACCTGAGGTTACCTTCATGTGCACCCCCATCTCATTGGCGATGATGCCGGAAAGTGTCGTCTTGCCAAGTCCCGGAGGTCCGTAAAACAGCACATGATCCAGGGACTCACCCCGTGCCTTTGCCGCGTCAATATATACTTTCAGATTGTTCTTGATCTTCTGCTGACCGATATACTCATCCAGCATCTGAGGACGCAGATTCGGTTCTGTGATCTTATCTTCTGCTGTTACTTCTGTCGTAATGATTCTTCGCTCCATTTCACACCTGCCCTGCTTTCGTTAAAATGCCAGATGCCTGAGCGATGCCTTAAGCACCGCCTCCACCGTCATGTCCCCGGTAATCTCCACCTGACGAACCGCCTTCGCAGACTCCGTCGGGGAATATCCCAACGCAGTCAGTGCCTCGATCGCTTCTCGGCCGACCCCTTCCACGCCTCCTGCTGCAGCGGAAACCGGCTCCGCTGCGGAGGCCATGCCGGACGGCAGGATATCTTCCATCCGAATCCGGTCTTTCAGATCCAGAATCATCCGCCTGGCTGTCTTCGGACCAATACCGGGAGCCTTTGCGATCGCCTTCACATCCTCAGAAACAATCGCCATACGCAGATCATCCGGACGCAGTGTCGATAAAATCCCAAGCGCCGCTTTCGGTCCAACCCCGTTCACGCCGAGAAGCTGCTTAAACATCTGCCTGTCCTGTCTCGTAAGAAAACCGTACAGCGTCATGGCATCCTCCCTCACCTGAAAAGACGTATAGATCTGTACTTCCTCTCCAAGTCGCGGAAGGGCATCCAGTACAGAGAGCGGAACGTGGATATTCCATCCGATATTCCCGGCTTCCACGACAATGGTATCCTCCCAGACCTCCGTCAAACAACCTTTTATATAGGAAAACAACGTATCATTCCTCCTGATATTTCAGTATACAGACATGCCTGCCGATGCAGACACTGCCATAGCCATCATAACATATCCCCCATGTCAATGCAAGGCGAATATCGAACAAATATTCTGGTGCGGCATTGACTTCCCATCCATTCCCGGCTATAATAATGCCATTATAAAGGAGATTTCGTATGATTACTATTAACAGACAGCTGGATCTTCCGGATACCTATCCGCTGGAGCGGATCGGCGCCCTTGCGGATCTGCTTTTCTTTGATATTGAAACCACCGGCTTTTCCGGCGATTCTTCCAGTCTCTATCTGATCGGGTGCACCTGGTATCAGAACGATTCCTGGCATCTCATCCAGTGGTTTGCGGACACGGCCGATGCTGAGGAGGAGCTGCTCCACGCATTTTTTTCTTTTTTAAAGAATTTTCGGATTCTGATTCACTTCAACGGGGATGGATTCGATATTCCCTACCTTTTGAAGCGCTGTGGTCATTACGGCCTTTCCTATGACTTTTCCGGAGTGGAAAGCCTGGACATTTACAAAAGGATCAAGCCTTACCGCCGGCTGCTCGGCCTCGACAGCCTGAAGCAGAAGGCCATTGAACAGTTCCTGGGGGTATCCCGGCGGGATACTTACTCCGGCGGTCAGCTGATCGAAGTCTATCAGGATTATCTGACCACTCATGAGCAGTTCCTCTATGACCTTCTGATCCTTCACAACGCGGACGATCTGAAAGGCATGCCAAAGATTCTTCCGATCCTGAACTATCCCGATTTTCTGGAACACGGCTTTCGCCTGTCCGGGCATCAGATTCTGGAGCAGACCGACATCTTCGGGACCCCTCATCACCTTCTGGAACTGACCTGTGACAGTGACTTTTCGGTTCCGGTTCCATTTGAAGCGGAATCTGCACCTGTCCGCTGTGAAGTGCAGAGGCACCGCCTCACGATGACCATTGACCTCTTTGACGGAACTCTGAAGCATTTCTATCCCAACTATAAAGACTACTACTATCTGATTTATGAAGATACTGCCGTCCACAAAAGTGTCGGAGAATTCGTGGATAAGAGTGCCCGCACCCGCGCAACCGCCAGAACCTGCTACACACGACAGAGCGGCTGCTTCGTCCCCCAGTTTGAACCGCTGTGGGAACCGGTCATGAAGCAGGAACCGAAAGACAAGCTCAGCTACGTTCCTCTGGAACAGTTTCCGATCACCGATCCAGACTGCCTGAGTGCCTATCTCCGTCAGCTCTTCCATCATCTCGGCGTCCGACTGTAAGACGGGAATGCTGCCGGTACATCCGCGGGGACATTCCCTTTTCTTTTTTAAACAGGTCACCAAAATAATTGCTGTCGGAATACCCACAGTGCTGCGCGATCTCCATCACAGACAGATCTGTCTCCCGAAGCATGCGGCACGCCTGCCGGAGCCGGACATAATTGACATACTCCTTGTAGCCGAGCCCGGTAATTTTCTTAAATTTTCTTGAGAAATAGGCAGGGCTCATATGCACCCGATCCGCCACTGTTTCCAGCGTCAGAGTTTCCGGATAGTGCGTATAGATATAACCGGCAGCTTCCTGAATCGCATCTTCCCGGTCCATTGATTCCCCCGGTTCCGGAAACGGAAGCTCCTGCTCCTCCTCCACATACCGCACGAAGAACGAGAGCAGTTCATACAGATCATTCTGAATCAGCATTTCCGAAAAGCCATCGTTTCTCCGTTTTTCCGCTATCATTTTTTGAAGCATATGCTCCAGATATCTCCTTCGCCCGGTATCCAGCCGGATCAGGAGATGATCCCGCAGCGTCTTCTCCCATTCTGTCCCGCAAAGCTCACGCAGTCGATCCAGATAAGGCTCCTCAAAATAAACGGCATACCGCTCATTGTCCTGCGCAATTCCATAGCTGGTATGATGAAGCGCCATTGGCTCAATCAAAAGAAAATCTCCCGGTTTCATGTGGTAAATCGTATGATTCAGAAAAATACGGCATCGCCCCGATGCAAGATAAAAGAGCTCATACTGCGGATGATAATGATCTTCCGGCATGGCAAAATCTGCCGATCGGTGCCTTCTGGTAATTGTGATTGTTTCATTTCCTTCCATCTCCACCGGTCATCCCTCCTTTTGATATCATTCTATCACATTCGTGGAAATAGTACAAATAATCTGTACTTTTGATCAATATAAACGGGTTTTTCTGTAGTAATCTTATATTTTTTGTTTTATTATAACTTCCATGATTCAAGATCAGACCGATTTACCAGAAAGAAAGAAGGAATGTATTATGACTACTGCTGCACCGGCTGCATTATCAAAGAAGGACAGCCAATTCCGCAGCTTTGCACTCGAAGACAATATGTGGCGGGTCGTTTGTTACGTTGGAACTCCGCTTGCTTTATACCAGAGTCTGACACAGCTGTTCAAAATCGCAGACACCATGATTGCCGCGCACATCAGTTCCAACGCCGTTTCCGCGGTTGCCTATCTCTCTCAGATCAATATGATGCTGTCCGCCATCGGAACGGGACTTGCCGTCGGCGGCAGTCTGAAAGTCAGCGAGGCATACGGAGCCGGTGACTACGCGCTGGTCAACCGGAGAGTCAGCAGCCTGTTTGCGCTCTGTGCCATCCTGGGATTCGGCATCCTGGCTGTCCTCGTGCCATTCACCCCGCAGTTTCTGCGGTTCGCAAAAACACCGGAAACCTTCATTGCGGAAGGGAGCCGCTATTTCATTCTGGAACTGTTTGCCATGGTCATCAGTTTCTTCAACAACGTATATATCGCCATTGAGCGGGCACGCGGCAATTCCCGGCGGATTCTGTATTTAAACCTTATGGTCATTGCTTCCAAGCTGTTCCTGACCGCCCTGTTTGTGTATGGAATGAACGGCACGATCAACTCCATCGCCCTCTCTACGATTATATCACAGACGCTGCTTCTGGCTGCAGCATGGATCAACCTCAGCCAGAAAGGCAATGCGTTCAGCTTCTCCCTGTCCGGCATTTCCTTCCGAAAAGAAACCATTCTGCCTATGCTTCACCTTTCCTTTCCGGTGATCATTGAAAAAATGGCGTTTTCCTTCGGCAAGGTCATCGTCAATTCCATGAGCACCATTTACAGTGCGCTCACGGTAGGGGCTCTGGGAATTTCCAACAATATCGGAGGATTTTCCAGCTGTCCGCAGAACGGCTTTCAGGAAGGATGTTCTGCTGTCATCAGCCAGAACCTCGGAGCCGGCAATCCCAGACGGGCACTGCAGGCGTTTAAATGCGCCCTGGTAATCAATACCGGGATCGGTGCGGCACTTATGTTTCTGACCTATTTCTTCCTGCCGCAGCTGAGTCACCTGTTTGCAGGATCCGATTACGAGTTTCAGGATATGATCATGCAGATCTACCGGTTCGAGGGGCTGGGCTGCATTCCTCTGGGCGTTCACGCAGCCGTAATGGGACTTCTGTATGGGTTTGGCAAAACAAAAATCACGCTTCTGATCAATTTCAGCCGCGTATTCCTTTTCCGCATACCGGTACTCTGGTTTTTGCAGCATTTTACCACGCTCGGCAGTACCAGCGCAGGGGTTGTGATGGCCGTCAGCAATATTGCCACCGGTGTCCTGTCATTTGGAATTGCAGTCTGGGAAATCCGGAAAATCTGCAGAGAATATCAGATTTCCTTTTTCGAAAAATAAGGAAAAACAAAGAAGGACAACGTATCCCTCTCACGGAAATACGCTGTCCTTTTTCTCTTATCTCACAATCATCGCTTCGCGGTCTGCACCGGTTCCGATAAACTTCACCGGAATACCGATATAATCTTCAATAAACCGGATATAATCCTGGGCTGCCTTCGGCAGCTCCTCAAAGGTCGTGCATCCGGAGATCTCACCAAAGTTTCCTTCCAGTTCCCGATAAACCGGCTTTGCTCCATTCAGCACGCTCAGGTTGGTCGTGAAGTCCTCTGTCTGCGTACCATTGCAGTCATACGCCACACAAACCTGAATCTTGTCAAATTTGCCGATCGTATCCAGATGGTTCACAGAAAGCGCCGTCAGACCATTGACACGTTTTGCATACTTCAATGCCACCAGATCCAGCCAGCCGCATCTTCTCGGTCTGCCCGTCGTCGTTCCGTACTCATGTCCCAGCTCACGGATCCGGTCGCCGGTTGCATCCAGAAGCTCTGTCACATACGGTCCCTCTCCAACACGGCTGGAATACGCCTTGATGACCCCATAGACATTGCCGATATCTGCTGCGCTTAAACCGCTGCCGGTCAGAATGCCTCCGATCGTCGGATTGGAAGAGGTCACAAACGGATAGGAACCGAAATCAATATCCAGAAGCGTCGCCTGCGCGCCCTCCACAACCACGCTCTGATCCTGCTCCAGTGCCTTATGCAGATAAGTCAGCGTATCGCACACGTACGGACGAAGCTGCTCTGCATAGTCACTGTACTGTGCATACAGCTTATCAAAATTCAGAGCCTCATCATAGCTTTCATTTTCCGGATCGTAGAACTTTAAAAGTGCCGTTCTGGAAGCGGTAAGCTCTCTTAACTTCTCTTCAAAATTCGGAGCATACAGATCCTCCATACGCAATCCGCAGCGCTCATACTTGTCACAGTAGGACGGTCCGATTCCCTTGCCGGTTGTTCCGATCTTAGCCTTTCGCACCTTCTCCAGTGCCACATCCAGCATTCTGTGATACGGCAGAATCACATGTGCCTTCTCACTGATCTTCAGATAATGCTCCACATCATATCCGTGTGCCTTCAGATTGTCAATCTCTTCCAGAAGCACTTCCGGATTCAATACAACACCATTGCCGATTATGCCAACCGTGTGGCCGGATAAGATGCCGGACGGAATCAGATGCATCGCGTATTTCACACCATTCACCTTGATGGTATGACCTGCATTATCACCACCAGTCGCACGTACTGCAATATCCGCATCTGCTGCAAGGTAATCGATCACTTTGCCC
>JALFHZ010000029.1 GCA_022776445.1 Lachnospiraceae bacterium | reverse complement strand
TTCTGTTGTCCAACGAGGATGAGAACAAGGTATTCTGTATCGGATTCCGCACTCCTCCGAACGATGATACGGGACTTCCTCATATTCTGGAGCACAGCGTACTCTGCGGGTCAGAGAAATTCCCGCTGAAGGATCCATTTGTGGAGCTGGTGAAGGGATCGCTGAATACGTTTCTGAATGCAATGACCTATCCGGATAAGACGGTATATCCGATTGCCAGCTGCAATGATAAGGATTTCCAGAACCTGATGGATGTCTACATGGATGCAGTACTCCATCCGAATATCTATAAAGAAGAGAAGATTTTCCGGCAGGAAGGCTGGCATTATGAGCTGGAGGATGCAAAGGAGCCGCTGATTTACAATGGTGTCGTCTACAATGAGATGAAGGGCGCATATTCTTCTCCGGAGGGAATGCTGGACCGCTTTACGCAGAGCACATTGTTTCCGGACAACTGCTACGGACGCGATTCCGGCGGTGATCCGGCAAAGATTCCGGAACTGACCTATGAGAAATTCCTGGATTTCCACAGAACCTATTATCATCCGTCCAACAGCTATATTTACCTGTACGGAAATATGGATATGGCGGAGAAACTGGAGTGGCTGGATCAGGAGTATTTAAGCAAATATGACGAGCGCCCGGTGGATTCCCGGATTCCGGAACAGAAACCGTTTGAGAAACCGGTGGAGAAGGAGATTCATTACTCGATTACGGAAGGCGAGCCGGAGGAGGATGCGACCTACCTGTCTGTCAATACAGTCGTAGGCACCGATCTGGATCCGAAGCTTTATGTGGCATTCCAGATTCTGGAATACACCCTGCTGGATGCGCCGGGAGCACCGTTGAAACAGGCACTGATTGATGCCGGTATCGGCAAGGATGTGATGGGCGGCTATGAAAGCGGCATTCTGCAGCCGTACTTCACGGTGATTGCGAAGGATGCCAATCGCGAGCAGAAAGGGGAATTTCTGGCAGTTGTGAAAGGCACGCTGCGCAAGCTGGCATCGGAAGGCATCAATCACAGGAGTCTGCTGGCCGGAATGAATTATTATGAATTCAAGTACCGGGAGGCGGACTATGGTTCCGCACCGAAGGGGTTGATGTACGGACTGCAGAGTCTGGACAGCTGGCTCTATGACGGGGATCCGATGATGCATCTGGAGTATCAGGCAACCTTTGATTATCTGAAGCAGGCAGCCGAAGAGGGCTTTTTCGAACAACTGATCCGGGATTATCTGCTGGACAATCCGTTTGAGGCTGTGATTGTACTGAGTCCGAAGAAAAATCTGACGGCGCAGGAAGATGAAAAGACGGCTGCGAAGCTGGCCGCATACAAGGCGTCTCTGACGGAAGCCCAGGTGGAACAGATTGTCTGTGATACGAAGGCACTGAAAGCGTATCAGGATACCCCATCCACACCGGAAGAGATGGCGATGATTCCGCTTCTGAAGCGGGAAGATATCGACCGCCAGGCAGAGAAGCCGGTCTGGGAGGAAAAAGCTGTGGACGGCATTCAAGTACTGCACCACAATTTCTTCACAGCCGGAATCGGTTATCTGAAGGTGCTGTTTCGGACGGATGTGGTGGAACAGGAGGATCTGTATTATGTCGGACTGCTGAAGTCGGTGCTGGGCAGTGTGGATACGGAGCATTACAGTTACTCGGATCTGACCAGTGAGATTCATCTGAACAGCGGCGGTGTGGATTTCTCTGTGAGCTCTTTTGTAAATCTGGAAGACCCGGAGCAGTTCACGGGAGCATTTGTGGCAAGCGCGCGTGTGCTGTATGACCGTATCGATTTTGGTTTCGGTATTCTGGAAGAGATTCTGACCCGTTCCGTATTTACCGACGAGAAACGTCTCGGTGAGGTGATTCAGGAGACCCGTTCCCGTGCAAAGATGAAGCTGGAGAACGCAGGTCACAGTACGGCAGTATCCCGTGCGACTTCCTATTTTTCCGCAACTGCGTATTTCAATGAGATGACCGGAGGCACTTCCTACTATCATTTCCTGGAGCGGATCGCGAAGAACTATGAGACAGAAAAAGCAACCATCATTGCAAAGCTCAGGGAGGTAAGCGCAAAGCTGTTTACCCGTTCTAATATGCTGGTGAGCTATACAGCAGATGATGAGGGATATGCACGGCTTTCGGAAGCCATGAAAACACTGACTGACCGGCTGCCGCAGGGAAGCGGTGAGACACACCCGTTTGTGCATCCGGTTGTAAATGAGAATGAAGGTCTGAAGACTTCGGCACAGGTGGATTATGTGGCCCGATGCGGCAATTTCCGCAGGGCGGGATATGAATATACCGGTGCATTGAAGATTCTTCAGGTGATTTTAAGTTATGATTATCTGTGGCTGAACATTCGTGTCAAAGGAGGCGCATATGGCTGCATGAGCGGATTTGGCCGTTCCGGTGAAGGCTATCTGGTATCCTACCGTGACCCGAATCTGAAGGAGACCAATGCGATCTATGAGGGAATCCCTGCTTATCTGGAGCAGTTTGATCCGGATGACCGTGATATGACCAAATATGTGATTGGTACCATCAGCAATCTGGATGCTCCGCTGACACCGTCGATTCGCGGCAGCAGAGGTCTTTCTGCGTATCTTTCCGGCGTAACGGGTGAGATGATGCAGGAAGAGAGAGAGCAGGTGCTGGATGCGACTCAGGAGGATATCCGTGCGCTGGCTCCTCTGCTGCGTGCGATTCTGGACACCGGCAGCTTCTGTGTCGTTGGAAATGAAGAAAAAATTGAGGCAAACCGTGATCTGTTTGGTACGGTTGAGAGCCTGACGAGAGGTTAATCTATGACAAATGAGAAAAAATCCGGTTTTGTAACGCTGATCGGCCGTCCGAATGTAGGAAAATCTACGCTGATGAATCATCTGATCGGACAGAAGATCGCCATTACTTCAGACAAACCGCAGACAACCAGAAACCGCATTCAGACCGTTTATACCGATGAGCGGGGGCAGATCGTATTTCTGGATACGCCTGGTATCCATAAGGCCAAAAACAAGCTGGGCGAATATATGGTCAATGTCGCAGAACATACGCTGAAGGAAGTGGATGTAATTTTGTGGCTGGTGGAGCCGACCACATTTATCGGTGCCGGAGAACGCCATATTGCGGAGCAGCTCAACAAGGTCAAAACTCCGGTGATCCTGGTGATTAACAAGATCGATACTCTGAAAAATCAGGATGAAATACTGACGTTCATTGAGGCCTACAAGGATATCTGCCCGTTTGCGGAGATCGTTCCGGTATCGGCACTGAAGAAACGGAACACAGATCGCCTGACAGAAGTGATTTTCAAGTATCTTCCCTATGGCCCGATGTTTTACGACGAAGATACCGTGACCGATCAGCCAATGCGCCAGATTGCAGCGGAACTGATCCGCGAGAAGGCACTGCGTCTGCTGGACGATGAGATTCCTCACGGTATCGCAGTCACCATTGAGAAGATGACCGAGCGCCCGAACGGAATCATTGATATTGAAGCGACGATTGTCTGTGAGCGGGAATCTCACAAGGGAATCGTGATCGGCAAGGGCGGCGCCATGCTCAAACGTATCGGTTCCGCGGCCAGAAGGGAGCTGGAAGCGGAGCTTGAGACGAAGGTCAATCTGCAGATCTGGGTGAAGGTTCGCCGGGAGTGGAGAGACAGCGAGACACTGATGAAGAATTACGGATATAATCCGAAAGAATAATGAGAGAAACGGTAAATCTGACCGGTATGATTTTAAAAGCCACGCCGGTGGGGGAGTATGACAGACGTCTGGTGATTTTGACCCGGGAGCGGGGCAAGATTACCGCATTTGCCCGGGGAGCCAAACGCCCGGGCAATCAGTTGATGGCGGTGAGCCGCCCGTTCGTGTTCGGACAGTTTCATCTGTTTGAGGGGCGGGAGTCCTACAGTCTGCAGTCGGCTGAGATCAGCAATTATTTTACGGAGATTGCACAGGACGTGGAAGCGGCCTGCTATGGATCATATTTTCTGGAATTCGCCGATTATTATGGCAGGGAGAATGTGGACGGCAGTGAGATGCTGCTGTTGATCTACCAGTCTTTGCGTGCTCTGCTGAAACCGGCTCTCCCCAATTCTCTGGTACGGGTGATCTTTGAACTGCGCGTGATGGTGGTCAACGGTGAATATACCGAACATGCATCGCGTACGGTCAGTGATTCGGCTGAGTATGCATGGGAGTATATTGTCGCCACACCGATCGAATCGTTATATACTTTCGTTCTGAAGGAAGAGGTGTTTCGGGAACTGAAGCTGTGTGTGGAGATGAATAAGAAACGGTTTGTGGACCGGCAGTTTCACTCACTGGAGATTCTGGAGATGATGAGCGGCTGAAGGACGGGTGAGGCCTTGCCCTTTTGAATGCATATTTTGTTATACAGCTATTGAAAAGACAGTCATTTCCATGATATAATCTCTATTAGCTTTGCGCTGCTTTCGGTGCAGGCAAGATTCAGGAGGAAGATTATGAAAAAGAAAAGAGCGGTATTGGCTGCTCTGGGACTGACCGCCGGGATTCTTCTGGCCGGATGCGGACAGAAGGCAGCCGGAGAATGGAAAGCCAATGAAAACAGTATTTATTTAACCAGAGATCAGGAAGTACAGAGTGCTCTGGTCTATACCTCTGATAAAACAAATGATCTGTATACGCAGGAGGGCCTGGAAGAATTTGCTGAGGAAGCTGTGAAACTGTATAATGAGGCCAACGGAGCCCGTGCAGCAGCAGTCGATGAGGAAGGACAGGAGAAGCTTCCGGTGGCATTGAAATCCTGCAGTCTGGAAGATCAGACAGGAACGCTTGTATTTACGTATGCGTCTCCGGTGGATTATGAGAAATTTGCACAGGAAACCGGAGATAATACGAATACGATCCGGAATCTGTTCCTTGCGAAGGGAACTGATGCGGAGACGGCGGAACATATGCCGGATATGACTTTGACGAAGAAGAACGGCAAGGCAGTGGAGCAGGAGAAGGTACTGAAAGAGGATGACTATGTGGTCGCCGTATTCGAAGGAGCCGGTACCATCCGCACAGAGGGCAGGATTGTATGCATGGCAAGCAATGCTTCTGACACGGTTCAGAGGGATGATTTTACCGTTGTGACCGGTGAAGGACAGCATTGTATTGTTTTTAAATAAATATATCAACAAGAGAGAGGTTATCTGTTATGGAAAAGACAATGGAAAAGATTGTAGCATTGGCCAAGAACAGAGGATTTGTATATCCTGGTTCAGAGATTTACGGCGGACTGGCAAACACCTGGGATTATGGTAATCTGGGCGTTGAACTGAAGAACAATGTCAAGAAGGCATGGTGGCAGAAGTTTGTGCAGGAGAGTCCGTACAATGTGGGCGTTGACTGTGCGATCCTGATGAACTCCCAGACTTGGGTTGCTTCCGGACATCTGGGCGGTTTCTCCGACCCTCTGATGGATTGTAAGGCATGTAAAGAGCGTTTCCGTGCAGATAAGCTGATCGAAGATTATCTGGATGAGAACGGAATCACCATTGAAGGTTCCGTAGATGCATGGTCTCAGGAAGAAATGAAGCAGTTCATCGAGGAGAAGAATATCTGCTGTCCGTCCTGCGGCAAGCATGATTTCACCGATATCCGTCAGTTCAACCTGATGTTCAAGACCTTCCAGGGCGTTACTGAGGATGCAAAGAACACGGTATATTTAAGACCGGAGACCGCGCAGGGTATTTTCGTAAACTTCAAGAATGTACAGCGTACCTCCAGAAAGAAAGTGCCGTTCGGTATCGGACAGATCGGTAAGTCCTTCCGTAACGAGATTACTCCTGGTAACTTTACCTTCCGTACCCGTGAATTCGAGCAGATGGAGCTGGAGTTCTTCTGCAAACCGGGCACGGATCTTGACTGGTTCCAGTATTGGAGAGGTTTCTGCCGTGACTGGCTGCTGTCTCTGGGCATCAAGGAAGATGAGATGAGACTGCGTGACCATTCTCCGGAGGAACTTTGCTTCTACAGCAAAGGTACCACCGATATCGAGTTCCTGTTCCCGTTTGGCTGGGGTGAGCTGTGGGGTATCGCAGACCGTACCGATTACGACCTGACCCAGCATCAGAATACCTCCGGTGAGGATATGAGTTACTTTGACGATGAAGCGAAAGAGAAATATATCCCGTACGTAGTTGAGCCGTCTCTGGGTGCCGATCGTGTGACGTTGGCGTTCCTGTGCGCTGCTTATGATGAGGAAGAGATCGGAGAAGGTGATGTTCGTACCGTTCTTCATTTCCATCCGGCTCTGGCACCGGTTAAGATCGGTGTGCTTCCTCTGTCCAAGAAGCTGAATGCAGGCGCAGAGAAAATTTATACTGAGCTGTGCAAGTATTACAACTGCGAGTTTGATGACAGAGGAAACATCGGCAAACGTTATAGAAGACAGGATGAGATCGGTACTCCGTTCTGCATTACCTATGACTTCGAGTCTGAGCAGGATCAGGCAGTGACCGTGCGTGACCGTGATACCATGGAGCAGGTGCGTGTGCCGATCGCTGAACTGAAGGATTACTTTGAGGATAAGTTCCGTTTCTAATTACAGAAGCTTTATGACGACAAGGGAGAGACAGGCGGTGCAGAGAATATCTGTATCGCCTGTTTTGAAAAAGGAGAAGAGCAGATGAAAGAAAAAAAGGTGACAATTAAAGAGGTGGCTGCGCTGGCAGGCGTGTCGATCAGTTCTGTGTCACGTTATCTTGCAGATCCGAAGAGCATTCAGCCTCTGGCTGCATACAACATTAAAAACGCGATTCGGGAACTGCAATATGAACCAAATTCATTTGCACAGAATTTGAAGCGGGGGAAATCCAATATTGTTGGTCTGGTGGTGCCGCATATGGAGTATTTCTTCGGCAAAGTCTGCGGCGTGGTAAGTGATTATTTTTATGAGCGCAGGTATGTGACGTTTGTCTGTGAAACGGACAGTGATGGAGCAAAAGAACGGTTTTATATTCAGGAACTGCTGAATCAGAAGGCGGCGGGAATTATTGTGGCACCAAGTGGTCAAAATACACAATATCTGCAGAATGTAGCGAGAAATTACAAGAACCTGATTGCCATTGACCGTTTGGAAGATATTGGGTGTGATATTGTATTGGAAAATCACAGGGAAAATGCGTATCGTTTGCTTTCATGGTTGCTGAAAAATAAACCCTGTCATCAGATATTGATGTTATTCGGCTGGGTAGACAGCTATAATACCAGGATGTGTCTTGCAGGATCCGGTCAGGCTTTTGAAGAGAATGGGAAAAAGGAAAGTGAGATTTTGCGGATTTTTACCGCACGAAAGATTGAAGTGGTTATGGATGCCCTGGAGAGGCTGGCGGCTCGGGTGAAACCTGGAGAAAGACCTTTGATCGTTGCGTTTGGTTCTGATATTCTGGAATATGTGGTGATGGGGTTGCATCAACGCTATCCGGAATGGATTGGACGTGTAGATGTAGCAGGGTTTGCTCAGGCGGGAACTGCAGATAAACTGGGGATTGAATGTTCTTTGGTTATTAAGAATCCGGAATCTGTAGGAATCACAGCAGCAGAATTGCTTCACAAAAAGCTGATTGGAGAGAAAAAAGAAGATACAACCAGAGTATATGATATTAAAGTACAGGATCAATTCTGATAATAAGATGAATTGATCTTATTTTAAAAGCAATTAGAAAACGATTTCAGTATTAAAAAGATGGGAAATAGGCACAAAAAAGTTGATATATCAAAGAATAATGCGTCAAAAGTGATAAAAATTAAAAGAAATAAGGATTGACAGTGATGAAATA
>JALFHZ010000024.1 GCA_022776445.1 Lachnospiraceae bacterium | reverse complement strand
AGATCACAGAACAGGCAGAAAACCGCCCCTCCCAGAAAGCAGGCCGGAATCATCAGAACCGGTTTCGCAGTCTTTAAAAGTCCCTTTACCAGATGGGGTACCGCAATCCCCACAAAAGACACCGGTCCTGCAAACGCTGTCACGCAGGCTGACAAAACACTTGATAAAACTACCAGCAGCAGCCGGAACATCCGGATATCCACCCCCATATTGCGGGCGTATGCCTCTCCCAGCTGATACGCGCTGATTGGTTTCGACAGAAAAAACACAAAGACTCCTGTCACCAGAATCACGGCCGCCATTACCTTTACGTTTTCCCAGGACATTCCGGAAAAGCTTCCCTTTGACCACTCATGCAGATTTACAATATTGGCATCATCTGCAAAAGTTACTACAAAATCCGTGATCGCCGAACAGATATATCCGATCATTACGCCGCCGACAATCAGCATGGACATCTGTTCCAGTATCTGTGCCATAAAAAGCACAAATCCCATGGATATCAGCGCCCCGGCAAAAGCTGCTGTAATCATCAGGAACGAATTCATCCGTATCCCCCATCCCAGCGAAAAAACCATCAGAACTGCAACGACCATCTTCGCTCCGGAGGAAATTCCCAGAGTAAACGGCCCTGCAATCGGATTATGAAAAAAAGTCTGCAGAAGATATCCGGACAAGGCCAGACCGCCGCCGAGAATGGCTGCTGACAGGGATCTTGGCAGCCGGATCTGCAGGACAATATCCCGATATACCGCATCCGTCTCTTCTCCGCTTATGATGTTCAGGATCTCACGAAACGGAATCGCTATACTTCCGACACAGATATTCATGGTCAGGAACAGGATAAAACATATCATTAACAGAAAAAATGCAATACCATACCGGTTTCCGTCAACCGGCTTTTCAGACTTTTTCATCGTTTACTCCAGTTTATAAAGATAAGTAAGCTGCCCCTCTTTCCCCTGCAGCATCCGGCAGATGTCTAAAAGGATGGTTCCAAGTTCCATGGAAGACTGGTAGAGATTCTTCGACGTACAGTATACCCTTCCTTCCTGCACCGCCCGGAACTGATTCAGCAAAGTGCTTTTTGCTTTCAGATCCTCCAGTTCCATCAGTTCTCCCTCTATCGTTGTATTATAAATCAGAAAATCCGCATCACGGGCTGCCGCATAAAATTCTTCCATCTGCATGCTGAAAGTGGAAGACGCACTTTTGTCCTCTCCCAATCCATCAAACACGTAAGTTCCGCCCGCCATCTCGATCATCTTTGGCAGATAATCGGAAGATCTGCGTACATTCACTTCACCGTTGGAATTGATATAAAAAAATGCAACCGTCTGATTTCGTTTTTCCTGCCCTTCCAGAGATTCAAATATCTCCGCCTGCTGTTCAAAAGCAGCATTCGCTTCATCCTCTCTGCCAATCAGAAGTCCGTACAGACGCACCCACTCCATCCTTCCGAGCGGGCTCTCTTCATAACTGGAATAATCAATCAGCACCGGTATTCCCAGCTTTTCCAGCTGTTCTCTGACCTCAGGTGCATGATGGATCATGGTATTCTCAATTGCCAGACCGCATTGTTCCGATAAAAGCTTTTCATAATCCGGAGCGGAATACTTTCCGGCATACAGAATCCGTCCGGCATCCATGGCGTCCCGCACCTCATCGATATACCAGGCATCGGTTTTCAGTCCGCTGAAGCGAACCATATCCAACGCATCCATGGACACAAACATATCCATCACCGCTGAGGCCACAAGGTAGATCTGAGCAACAGGCTGACATAAAATCACAATATCCTGCTCCAGATCTTCCGGCACCGGCAGGCCTTCCGGCACCAGCAGATAACGGTTTCCGTCTGATACGGAAATCAGCACATACCCATCCTGATAATAATCCGCAGAAAACTGCTCTGCATAATGAAGTTCCATGCTGTGGTCATAAACAAGCGCTGAACTGATCTCCCGATCATCCTGCTTTCCGGACATTCCGGACGAATGCTCCGTTCTGCTGCATCCAACCAGAAAAAGAAACATCAGCACACAAAGAATCAGGGAATAGATCTTTTTGTTTCCGCTCTTCGACATCCCCTGCGCCCGTTCTCTTATGGAATCGCTCCGGAACGTCAGCGTATATTCCACCTCATGAGGGGTACTCATAGCCGTTGTGTCTCCAATCACCGGCATTGGTGCATCGAATACAGTAATCGGAATCTCAAATACAGAATACCCCTCCTGATTATCCTGATCCTTCACCGGAAGATATTTCACATTTTCTACCATCATATAATCATAATGTCTGCTGTTCCATACAATTCTGGCATAAGGTATTCCTTCCCGTATAATCAGCTCCGCCGGCGAAAGAATGGCAGATCTGCCGCTTCCGCCGCCCAGAGAAACTTCGATTGTATAAGTTCCATCTTCTAAATCTTTACCGTAAACAGGGGACCTTTCTTCCGCTCTGACAGGCGGAACTGTGTAAAAACCGACCGCAGCGATCATACACGCTGCAAAAAAGGCCTTGATTTGTTTCTTCAATAAATTTCCCTCCTTTTTACCCTTGCGCAAAACAAAAAATGCCTTTGCGAAAAGGCATTTGGTAAAAGGAGCATTGTGACTCTCCGCTCCCTAAACACAGTGACGAGTTCGTGCAGGGCTTGCACCTGCTTCCCTTTTCACCGGATCGCGGGATACCCCCCGCATCCGACACCTGCAAGTGGCTGCTGTCCAGCCTGTGAGTGCACTATAGCATACTCTCTTTCTTTTTTCAATACAGTTCCAAAAACACGTCCGGTCTTTTACACAAACACAGATGCAAAAAACTTGCAACTTCCATTTTTTTCATGTAGTATGTTATTGAAAAACCTTCACAATCCGATCTAGTAAAAAGGAGCGTATCTGTTATGGAAAAATCTAAAGTATATTTTACCGACTTCCGCACCATTGCCAATGGTGACGGCCTTCCTGCAAAATTAAAAAAGCTGATTCGAAAAGCCGGTATCAGCCAGATTGATATGGATGGCAAATTTGTTGCCATCAAAATGCATTTTGGAGAACTGGGAAACATCAGCTACCTTCGGCCGAATTATGCAAAAGCAGTTGCAGATGTTGTAAAAGAACTTGGCGGAAAACCATTTCTGACCGACTGCAATACCATGTATCCGGGAAGCCGGAAAAATGCACTGGAGCATCTGGAATGTGCGTGGGAAAACGGCTTCTCTCCATTGAGTACCGGCTGCCCGATTCTGATTGGTGACGGTCTGAAAGGCACCGATGACATTGCCGTTCCGGTTGTCGGAGGGGAATACGTCAAGGAAGCCAAAATCGGCCGGGCAATCATGGATGCTGATGTTTTTATCAGCCTTACCCACTTCAAGGGGCATGAGATGACCGGTTTCGGCGGAGCCATCAAAAATATCGGTATGGGCTGCGGTTCCCGTGCAGGAAAAAAGGAGCAGCACTGCAGCGGAAAACCGTATATTGATGAACCGTTGTGCCGCGGATGCCGCAAATGTCAGAAATCCTGCGCCAATGACGGCCTTTTCTTCAACGAAGAAACCAGAAAAATGTCCGTTAATCTGGAAAACTGTGTCGGCTGCGGGCGCTGTCTGGGTGCATGCAATTTTGATGCAGTTCAGTTTATCGGTGATGATGCCATCGAACTGTTAAACTGCCGGATGGCAGAATATGCAAAAGCCGTTGTAGACGGAAGACCTCATTTTCATATTTCTCTGATCGTTGACGTGTCCCCTAACTGCGACTGCCACTGCGAAAATGATGCACCTATCCTGCCCAATATCGGCATGTTTGCATCCTTTGATCCACTTGCGCTGGACCAGGCCTGTGCAGATGCCTGTCTGGCCGCCACTCCTATGGCAGGCAGCCAGCTGACCGACCATCTGGCTGACCCACAGTTCCATGACCACCATGATCACTTTAAGAATTCTACTCCGGAATCCGAATGGAAATCCTGTCTGGAACACGCAGAAAAAATCGGACTGGGCAGCAGAACTTATGAACTGGTGGACTGCCGATAAACAGCGGTTCCGGAATCAGACATATGCCGTGCGATGCGTCGGGGGCACATCGCACGGCATCATCCTCATTCTTCGATCTGACAGCAAATTTTATTCAGCTTCTGATGGCCCACCGCATCTTCGTAGATTTGGCACGGCTGTTGCGGATGCACTCCTCTGCTGACGGTCGAATCACATCATTGGCAATTTCACTGTACAGTCCCTCTTTCTGATACTGTCTGAAGGACTTTTTGACCAGACGGTCTTCCCCGGAATGGAACGTCAGAATCGCCGCTCGCCCCCCGGGCGCCAGGACATGCGGAAGTTTATCCAAAAACGCATACAACACTTCAAATTCATTGTTCACATCAATCCGCAGCGCCTGAAAGGTTCTCGCACAGGACTTTTTCACAGCTTCTTTCCGTTCTTTTTCCGGAATAAATTCCAGTGCTTTCTCAATGATCTCCCGCAGTTTCGTTGTGGTATCCACGGATACTCCGCGCTTAATTGCAGTCACAACTGCACGGGAAATTTCCTCCGCATACGGCTCATCTGCATTTTCAAGCAGCATTCCGCAAAGTTCCTCCTGATCCGCCTGCCGCAGTCGTTCCGCTGCCGTTATCCCCTTTTCCGGATTGAGACGCAGATCCAACGGGCCCTCAAACTTGTAGGAAAAGCCACGATCCGGATTATCAATCTGCATAGATGAAACACCAAGATCCGCCAGAATAAAATCAAACGGTCCAACCTCTTCAGCCAGCCGATCCACATCCGCAAAATTCATCTGCCGGATTGTTAAAATATCTTCCCCATATCCCAGATCTGCCAGCCGTTTTTTCGTCTTGACCGATTCAATCGGATCCACATCCAGCGCATACATGTGCCCCTGACCATTCAGACATTTCAGCATTGCCTGTGTATGTCCTCCATATCCAAGCGTTGCATCCAGCCCTTTCTGTCCCGGTTTAATCTGAAGGAAATCCAGGATTTCATTGACGCAGATCGAAATATGCATACCAGCCGGTGTACCGCCTTTCCGAATCACCTTTTCTATGGTTTCTCCGTATTTTTCCGGGTTCAGCTCCTTATATTTTTCTTTGTAACTGCGTGGATGCGTTCCCTTATAACGCACACGGCGTTTGTGGGTCGACTGTTCTTCCATCATCGTATCCGTCTCCTTCCTGCAATAAGTTATTCTATGATCTGTTTTCATCCAGCATCCGCATAATCGCCTGACGGTTATAGGTCAGATGCATGATCATGGCGCATCTCGCACCCACTGCATCCTTTCTGAAAATTGCATCCATCACCGCCCGATGCGTATCCAGCGTCTCCGAAATCAACGTACGATGCGTGAGATTTGCAAATGTGATGACCGCAGAATTGATAACAGGGATCAGAATCTCCACCACCCGGTTTCTGCTGCATCTGGCGATGCAGGTATGAAACTCAATATCCTTTTCAATATAATCCTTTCCCTGCCGACAGAGTTCTTCAATCTCCTCACAAAGCTCCTTCAGGCGATTTAACTCCTCTTCTGACGCACCCTCACAGGCAAGTGCCGCAATCTCCGGCTCCAGCATCAGACGGACATCAAACAATTCCAATGCCAGCTGATACTTATCCTGAAACCGTGACAATCCCAACGGATCATCTTCCACACTCCTGGTACTGATCACATACGTTCCGGCACCCCGACGAACCTCCAGAATACCTCTGGACGCCAGTCCCTTCACTGCTTCCCGGATCGTGCTCCTGCCCACACCAAACTGCTCCGCCAATTCAAATTCATTTGGGATCTTCTGGCCGACCTCTACCGGAGCCTGAAGGATATATTCCAGCAGTGCATCCTCAATTCTGGATCCCAGAAGTTTTTTATCCGTTTTATCCAACTGATACATGAATGCCGTCTCCTTTTATCTCATTTCCGTCTCTCATGTCCGATTCTATTCACACGCAAACCGCATCCCCCACGACTTTCGAATCTGATCCATCAACTCCAGAATCTCCAGCGTATCTGATTTCTTCAACACGTCACTTGTCGTCATTCCTGCCTTCACACAACGCTCCGCTTCCCGGATCTGATACTCAAATCCATTGATCTCCTCCGGCAGTTCAATCGTATCCTCAGTACCGTCCGCCAGCTTCACATGCAGCTTCTCTGCATGCTGAAAATCATCCAGACAAATCGAGCCTTTTGTCCCGTAGACAACTGCACGCCGTGGCATATCCATGCCGATGGAAGTCGTCACGCAGGCGCTCCTGCCTCCCGGATAACGCAGCAGAATCGTGCTGAAATCATCCGTTCCGTACTCGTTGATATGATACTGTGAGTCGAAGGACTCCGGCTGTGCATCTCCCATCACCATTCGCATAAAACCAAGATTGTAAATACCGATATCCAGAAGTGCTCCGCCTGCCAGAGCAGAGTCAAACTTGCGGTCCTTCCGCGCTCCTTTTGCCACAAAACCATAATCACTTCTCGCCCAGACCACATCACCAATCATGCCGGAATGGATCAGCTCCTGCATCTTCTGAAGTGCCGGAAGGAACCGAATCCAGAACGCCTCCATGATAAACAGCCCCTTTTCCTCTGCAAGTGCAAACAGCTTTTCGCCTTCCTCCCGTGCAGTGGTAAACGGCTTCTCACAAAGCACATGCTTACCTGCTTCCAGGCACATCACGCAGTTCTCATAGTGAAGGTTGTTCGGTGTTGCAATATAAACAGCTTCCACCTCCGGATCCCGCACCATCGCCTCATAAGAATCATAAGCCCGGGCAATGCCAAACCTTTCCCGAAATGCCTCTGCCTTCTCCATCGTCCGCGATGCACAGGCCGCCAGCACCTGTTCTTTTTCCATCTGATTCACTGTATCTGCAAATTTGGCCGCAATCGTACCGGTTGCCAGAATTCCCCATTTCATCATCCATCCCTCTTTCCATGACAAGTTTCCAATCGTCTTCAGTATACCTTTCTTTTCCCGGATCGTCAAATTTTCCCGGATGAAAGCCGCTTTCCCAGCGAATAGAAAGTTCCGCCGATACAGGTATCAATCACAGGTATATCCCTCCAGATATCGGAAAAAGATATACTCGCACACAATCAGCAGCTGCACCCGTGAGCGCACGGTAATGCCAGCCTTGGCAAAACAGGTGGAGTGCACATACACATTGACATCTGCCATATCGCTTAAGGTGCTGCTGCCCAGATTGGTAATCGAAACAATCGCAGCTCCCCGACTTTTCGCCATGTTTGCTGCGGTAATCACAAGGCTGGTTTCCCCGGAGGCAGACAGCGCAATCACCAGATCCTCACCCGACAGCTGCCCCGCACTGATATTCATCAGGGAACTGTCATCATAGCAGAAAGCCGCTTTTCCAAGGATCTGAAGTCTTTTCGCAAATTCATTCGCCGCCATTCTGCTGCTCCCCACCGCATAGATCTCAATCCGTTTCTTTGTATGAATCAATTCCAGAATCTGCTCGATGGAATCCTCGTGAATCAGCTGAATGGTCTTATTGATATCTTTCAGGAAATCAATCGAACGAACTTCTGATTCCCGTTTCTCCGGATGCTGCATGACTTCCATCTTCAACGCCGCCTTGAATTCTGAAAATCCGCTGAATCCCAGCTTCTTGCAAAACCGGATGACAGATGCCGGCGAAATATAAAGCGCCTCTGCCAGCTCCTGAATCTTCATCCCTGCAATCGCCTGATTGTTGCGGATGCAATAGGAAAGAATTTCATTGTCACTTTTATTCAGCAGATGCGTATGTTCTGCGATACGGTTAAAAAAATCCATGTCTGTCCCCCATGAAATTTATTTCATAAAATGAAAAATATTCGAAAACTGCACATCCTTCCAAAAAGCCCCAAACCACTTCCCAGATCATGCAGAAACAATTATATTATAGTCGTTAACGAAAGCGCGCGCAAGAAAATCATGAAAAGGGGTAAACACTATGGAAGGTTTTAAAGTAGTTATTGTCGGCGGCGGCTCCAGCCATACTCCCGGCATTATTCAGAGTTTGATTGAAAATCTGGAACGTTTTCCGCTCCAGAAGCTGGTACTTTATGATATCGATCCGGAGCGTCTGGAACTGGTTGATACCTTGTGTGCATCTCTGATCGCCAAACTTGATCCGGAATGCAAATATTTTACAACCACCGAACCAAAGGAAGCTTTTACCGATATCGATTTCGCTTTCGCTCAGATCCGCCAGGGCGGACTGAAAATGCGTGAAAAAGACGAAAAGATTTCTCTGGAATTCGGAGTTGTTGGACAGGAAACCTGCGGCCCGGGCGGTATGGCATACGGCCTTCGTTCGATTCCGGGCGTGTTCCAGGTGATTGACGATATCCGCACCTATGCACCGGAAGCATGGATCATCAACTATTCCAATCCGGCAGCCATCGTTGCAGAGGCAACCCGCCGAAAATACAACAACTATAAGATCCTGAACATATGTGATATGCCGGTAGCAATCATGCTGTCCTTCGCAAAGATGCTGAATCTGAAGAAATACAACGACCTGGATCCGGTATACTTCGGACTCAATCACTTCGGCTGGTGGACCAGACTGTATGATAAGAGCGGTGTGGACCGTATGCCGGAACTGAAAGAAAAAATCATGCAGTTCGGACTGGCTGCTTCCCATGACAAGCATCACTCCGATCCGTCCTGGCGCCACACCTGGGAAAACTTTAAGGAAATCCTGACAGATTTTCCGGAATATCTGCCAAACACCTATCTGCAGTATTACCTCTATCCAAAGGAGTGTGTGGAGACCAGTGATGTCAACTACACCCGTGCCAACATGGTTATGGATGGAAGAGAACGTGAAATGTACGAGCAGGTTCGTCTCTTAAAAGAATCCGGCGGCAAGCATCAGGTAAATCTCGGACTGTTCAACGCATTCGGTGATTTCATTGTAGATGTGGCATGCTCCATCGCCTACAATAATGCAGATCGCTATCTCGTAATAGTGGAAAACAACGGATCCATCCCGGCTCTTCCAAAGGATGCCATGGTGGAGGTTCCCTGTTATCTGCGCAAATGGGGACCGGAGCCAATTGTCATTGGTGATATTCCGCAGTTCCAGCTTGGCATGATTCAGCAGCAGCTGGCAGCTGAGAAACTGATCGTGGACGCTTACTTTGAAAATTCTTATCAGAAAGCACTGGAAGCCTTCACCATGAACAAGACGGTTCCGTCTGCAAAGGTTGCAAGAAAGATTCTGGACAAAATGATCGAGGCAAACAAAGGCTACTGGCCTGAACTGAAATAATTGATCGGGGGGAATACTACATGAAAGATAAATTTTCTTTTTCACAATTTCAGAAACTCGGTAAGGTTCTGATGACACCTGTCATGATTCTTCCGATCGCAGGTATCCTCGTCGGAATCGGATCCGCCTTTACCACCAAAAACATCGTGGCACTGGTACCGTTTCTCGGCACTCCGTATGTCAAGCTGTTCTTTAACCTGTTAAAGGCAATGGGAAACACGATCAACTCTTATCTTCCCATCATCTTTGCTGTATCCGTAGCTGTCGGTTATGCGAAAAAAGAGAAAGGCATCGCGGCACTCTGCAGTGTGATCGGCTTTCTGGCCATGAACAATGTGATGAACATTCTTCTGACCAGCCTCGGAAAACTGGATCCGTCCGCAATGACCACCGGCCAGTCCATGGTTATGGGTATCGCTTCTCTGGATACCGGCGTATTCGGCGGCATTCTGGTCGGCCTTCTTGTGGCATGGCTGCACAACAAGTACTATAATATCCAGCTTCCGCCGGTACTTGGCATCTTCTCCGGAACCAAATTCGTTCCGATGGTAACGCTTCTTGGGTGCTCTGCTCTGGGTCTTGTCATGTCCTTCGTATGGCCGGTAATCCAGCAGGGACTCACCGCCATGGGACAGATCATCTACAACACCGGAGCTATGGGAAGTGTCATTTACGGTCTGAGTGAACGTGCTCTGCTTCCGTTTGGTCTGCATCACTTCATCTACACACCGTTCTTCTTTACCAACCTGGGCGGTTCCATGGTCATCGACGGCAACCAGGTAGAAGGCGCACTGAATATTTACAATGCAATGCTTGCTTCTCCAACCGCGATGTTTGACATTAACATTTCCCGTTTCGTTATGAATGGAAAAGTCATCTTCGCGATGTTTGGTATGCCTGGTGCTGCTCTCGCCATCTACCAGACCGCAAAACCGGAGAAAAAGCAGCAGGTAAAAGCTCTTCTGATCGCAGCTGTCATTCCGGCTGTCTTCACCGGTATCACCGAGCCGATTGAGTATTCCTTCCTGTTCGTTGCACCGCTCCTGTTTGTCATTCACGCAGGCTTTGCAGGACTTGCATACCTGCTGACCTACCTTTTCAAAGTAAATGTGCCGGGACCAAGCTCCTTCGGCGGCCCGTTCCTGAGCACCATTTTCAATGGCATTATGCAGGCTGACAAAGGTTCCAACTGGATCTGGATCTTCATCCTGGGTGCAATCTTCTTTGTTATGTATTATGTCACTTTCAAGTTCATGATTCTGAAGTTTGATTACAAGACACCGGGCCGTGAAGACGCTGATGTGGAACTGAAAGAAATCAATGGCAAGAAAGTCAGCGATGATATTCTCGCTGTCATCATCGAAGGACTGGGCGGAAGCGACAACATCCTGAACGTGGATGCATGCTTCACCAGACTGAGAGTCAAAGTAAAAGACAAATCACTCGTCATGTCCGATAACGACTGGAAGTCCAAAACCGGGGCAAACGGCGTTGTCCGCGTCAATGATGGCGTACAGATTGTCTATGGTACCAAAGCCGATGTCTACAAGAACAATCTGAAAAACGCACTTGGTATGGAATAAAGCACATATGGGGAAAAAGGCAGGGACGACTCCATCCCTGCCTTTCACTATATTCCCTTTAAATCAGATCCGCATTGTCTCTCATATAAATATACTCTGCCACAGAACGGTCAAATCCGCGAATATGCTTGAACAGCCATTCTGCCACTTTCTCATTCACCTGCTGTACAAATGCATCCGACGGTCCTTCCTCTTCCTCCAGCATCTCATGAAGCGCCTTCACAGTCTCACGAAGCTCGTCATGTTTCTTCTTGTGTTCTTTCAGTTCCGGATATCCAACCTTCTCCTGAAGCTTCTCTTCCTCACCGAAATGGAATTCCGTATAATCGGACAGGTAATCCAGTGTGTCAATCGCCTCCCGCTTTGCCGGCTTGTCATTCTCACAGAGAATAAGCAGCTTGTTGATCCGCTCAATCAGTTCCTTGTGCTGAGTGTCAATCATATCATTACCAGTAATTAAAGTCTCATCAAATACCGCACGCATATCGAATCCCTCCTGATTCATCAACAATAATAACATTTATTACTATTTTATAGTACCAATTCCTGTATGTCAATAGAATTGCGTAAATTGTATTGTCAATTTTCCGCATTTCATTCTTTTTTCAAACACTCCAGAAAGCGTTCGCCATATTTTTCATACTTAAACTCACCCACACCAGACACCGTCAGCATCTCTCGTTTTGTCTTCGGGCGGATTCGGCACATCAGCACCAGCGTCTTATCAGAGAAAACAATATACGGAGGCACATGTTCTTCTTTGGCAATCTCGGAACGCAGCGCACGCAGCTTCTCAAACAGCATACTTTCGTCGTCGGAAAGATATACTCCGCCCTTCCTGTCTTTTTTCAGTTTCCTTGCAGATGTACCTGCTGCTGAAGCACGTTCTTTGCCATCCGGCCGCTCCTGTTCCCTTGCCATCTTCATCAGCATTGTTTCTCCGCCACGCAGAAACCGTCCGGATTCCTTCGTGAGCTTTACAAGTGCATATTCATCGCCGGTTACAGCCAGAAGCCCCCGCATCTGCAGTTCATTCATCACCTGGCGCAGGCGATAGACCGGAACCTTTGCAAGCGTCCCGTAATATGGATTCTCATTCATGCGATAGTTCCGGATCTTTGCCGTATTCGCACCGTGAACCGTATCAAGAATCACCGTTGTTCCGTACCTCTGACCGCAAGACTCCACACACCCGATCAGACTGCGCGCAGGCTCCGTCACATCCACCGTCTCAAACTGCGTCTGACAATTGCTGCAGTTGCCGCAGTAATTGCTGCCATATTCTCCGAAATATTTCAGAATATAATCCCGCAGACACTCATTGGTAAAACAGTAGAACGTCATCTTTTTCAGCCGCTCCCGGTCACGTTCCTGAATCAGCGCCAACGTCATCGCATCCAGCTCTTCATTATCCTGATTATGCTCAATAAAAAACTGGTTGGTAATCACATCCTGGCCGCTGTAGTAAAGAATACACTCCGCCGGCTCCCCGTCACGCCCGGCGCGCCCGGCTTCCTGATAATAGCTTTCCAGATTTTTTGGCATCCCACAGTGCAGTACAAAACGAACATTCGATTTGTTGATGCCCAGCCCAAACGCATTGGTTGCTACGACAATCGGAATCCGGTCATAGATAAAATCATCCTGATTCCTCTTTCGTTCCTCATCACTCAGTCCGGCATGATATCGCGTGACGGCAAATCCATCCCGTCGCAGACGTTCGCAGACTTCCTCCACCTGTTTTCTGGTCAGGCAGTAGATGATGCCGCTGTCCCCTGGATGGGATTCCAGATAATCCCGGATCGCTCCATACCGGTCCTTCGGCGTCTTCACGGCAAAATAAAGATTGTCCCGGTCAAATCCGGTAGTAATCGCCAGCGGATTGTCCAGCTGCAGGATATCAATGATATCCTCCTTCACCTCTTTCGTAGCCGTCGCTGTGAAAGCACTGATCACCGGTCGGCAAGGAAGACGTTCTACAAATTCCATGATTTTCAGGTAACTCGGCCGGAAATCCTGCCCCCACTGGGATACGCAGTGTGCCTCATCCACCGCTATCATCGCGATCTTTGCACGCAAAGCAAAATCCAGAAACGCGTCCGTCAGCAGCCGTTCCGGCGCCACATAGATGATCGGATACCTGCCCTGCTTTGCATACTCCAACGCCTTGTAATACTGACCGGCCGTAAGAGAACTGTTCAGATATGCCGCGTGGATACCGTCCTGATTCAGGCTTTTCACCTGGTCAATCATCAGTGAAATCAGAGGAGAAATCACCAGCGTAATCCCATCCAGCATCAGCGCCGGAATCTGATAGCAAAGAGATTTCCCGGCTCCGGTCGGCATGATGCCAAGGACATCGCGCCCTTCCAGAATACCGTCAATCAAAGCTTCCTGTGCGCCGCGAAAACGGTCGTATCCGAAATATTGTTTTAAAATATCGTATTTATTCCCCGGTATCAATGCCCGTCTCTCTCCTCCTCCAGCTTTTCCATTTTAATTCTCCGGAAATAGGAACTCATCTCATCCGCCATTCCGGCAAGCCGGTTTAACAGTGTAGAAAAATCCGTCAGCATCTCATCGTCCTGGAAATACGGATAGACGATATCATGATCGATCTCGCTCCAGCCTTCTTCAAACAATGTCCTTCCCTGAATCTCCACATAGTATCCCTTGTATTTTATGATATAATGAAGAGAACGGTAGATGCCGTCCGATTTGATATCAATCAGTTTTTTGTCATAAATTCTCGTATCCCCGGTTCTGCGGTATACCTTCGGCCGTTCCGCCACATAATAATGGTCCGGGTTTTCATCAAAATCATTCAGGCGATCTTCAATATAAAGCTCCGGATTGTTTTCAAACACCGTCGTAATATAATTGTGAAACTGAATCCAGTCTTCCCGATACAGGAAAAACACCCGGATTCCAATCAGATCCGTCATATATTTATAATAATTCTTCCGATTGATCCATTCATACTGACCGGGCTGTTCGCTCTTTTTGCGAATGATTTTCTCCAGCAGATGGCCCGGTTTCTTGGTCCGGTAACGGTAGGAATGGATCCCGGCTTTCTCAATATCATACAGATAATCGTTAACAAAATCCTTGCCGATTTCCTTCAGCCTCGGCTCCAGAACACAATAACTGTCGTAAATCGCATTCAATTCCTCCCAGTTCATTCCGGCCTTCTTAAAGTCTTCCGCTTCGATATGATATTCCTTCAAAAAGTCTTTTTTCTTGATCATGCATTTCTCCTGTTTTATCTGCAATAACGCGCTGCCGTCTTCAGTGCCATCAGCAGGCCCGGCCGCATGCTTTCAATCTCAATCCATTCTTCTCTGGTATGTTCCAGCGCACCGCGTACCGTCCCAAAGGTGTTGGCCGGAATCCCCACAGACAGCGGAATATTTGCATCGGTCGAGCTCGGTGCAATCCCCACTTTCTCTGAAATGCAGGATTCCATCACCGCAACATTGGCATCTGTCAGTGCCTGCAGCTTCCTGGGATCCACCGGTCCGCTGCCTGGTCGGATACCGATCACTTCAACTTCCACATCATATCCCTGTGTGCGGAATTTCTCAATAACACTGTTAAATTTTCCTTCCATTTCTTCCAGACAACTCTGATCCGCGGAGCGGAATTCATAGAGCATACCTGCCTTCTGGGCAATGGAATTGACTGTAGAACCGCCCTCAATCACACCGACATTGTAGGTGGTTTTCTCTCTTTTCGGCGGCTGAATCTGATACAGCTCGTGAATCAGTTCCGCCAATACCGCAATCGAATTGCACCGCCCGAAATCCGCATAGGAATGGCCTCCCTGGGTGCGGACGGTCACCCGATAACGGTGAGAACCCACCGCCCGGTTGGTGCACTTATCCATATATCCATCGTACGAAATCCACTCCCGGATAGTCGGGCCGTAATCCTTATAAATCTGTTTGCTGCCTTTTAAATTGCCGAGACCTTCTTCGCACGCATTGGCTGCAAACAACAGCGTACAGTTCGGTTCCAGTCCCTTCTCCAGCATGTATTTCACGCTCATCAGAAGATTAACCAGATTCGCTGTATCGTCACCGATTCCCGGTGCAAACAGCTTTCCGTCCTCTTCTCTCATCGGCAGTTCTTCCAGATCCGGGAACACCACATCCGTATGCGCCATGATGACTACAATCTCCTCTGATTTTCCAGGAATCCTGCATATCACGTTTTTTGCCGCATCGATCTCCACCTGTCCGGCCCCCTGTTCCATCAGCCAGTTTCTGCAGAACTCCGCCCGCTGATCTTCCATATGGGAAGGAGCCGGAATTCTGCCCAAAGTGCGCAGCAAATCGATCGTTTCGTCAAAATGTTCATTCACATACTGCTCCAATTCCTCCGTCCGAAGCCATTTCTCATCCATTGTTATTCCTCCTGATGTCTTCACAGCACAACAGGGCCAACCCTGAGCGCCGCCAGCTCTGTGCGGCACAACCGGATCCGACCCTGTTCATTTTCTTTTATTTGACAGTTACTTTCATGAAATTCTTCTTACCACGTTTCACAATCATGCCGTCTCCGGCAAACGCAGCTTTCTCAAACGCAGCTTTGATATCCTTTACCTGCTGACCATTGACAGAAACACCACCCTGTTCTACATTTCTTCTCGCCTCAGAACGGGACGGAGCCAGACCGGATTTCTGAAGGACGGACAGAAGCTCAATCTTTCCGTCGGTGAAATCCTCATCGCTCAGCTGGAAGGAAGGCATATTATCCAGATTGCCCTGTCCGCCAAACAGTGCCTTTGCAGCCGTCTGTGCTTTCTCTGCTTCCTCCTCACCATGCACCAGTTTGGTCAACTCGTAAGCCAGAATCTCTTTTGCAGTATTCAACTGACTGCCTTCCCATTTGTCCATCTCATCGATCTGCTCAAGCGGCAGGAAGGTCAGCATGCGCAGGCACTTCAGAACATCTGCATCGCCCACATTTCTCCAGTACTGATAGAAATCAAACGGAGTCGTCTTGTTCGGATCCAGCCAAACGGCTCCAGACTGGGTCTTACCCATCTTCTTGCCCTCAGAGTTCAGAAGAAGCGTAATGGTCATTGCATGTGCGTCCTTGCCAAGCTTCCGGCGGATCAGCTCGGTACCGCCCAGCATATTGCTCCACTGGTCATCGCCGCCAAACTGCATGTTGCAGCCGTATCTCTGAAACAGCTCATAGAAGTCATAACTCTGCATGATCATGTAGTTGAACTCCAGGAAGCTCAGTCCCTTCTCCATGCGCTGCTTATAGCACTCAGCTCTCAGCATGTTGTTGACAGAAAAGCAGCCGCCCACTTCCCGCAGCAGTTCCACATAATTCAGCTTCAGCAGCCAGTCCGCGTTGTTGACCATCATGGCCTTGCCTTCCGAGAAGTCAATGAAGCGGCTCATCTGCTTCTTGAAGCACTCACAGTTGTGCTGGATCGTCTCAACCGTCATCATCTGACGCATGTCGGTACGTCCGGACGGGTCCCCTACCATAGCGGTACCGCCGCCAATCAGGGCGATCGGCTTGTTGCCTGCCATCTGCAGACGCTTCATCAGACACAGAGCCATGAAATGACCCACATGCAGACTGTCTGCTGTCGGATCAAAGCCGATATAGAAGGTTGCCTTTCCTTCATTGACCATCTTACGGATCTCTTCTTCATTCGTAACCTGCGCAATCAAACCGCGTGCTACCAGTTCTTCATAACAATTCATTGTTTCATTCTCCTCCAAATTCTATGATACAAAAAACCTCATCCTTTTGAAAATCCTAATACTCAAAAGGACGAGGTTATCTCCCGTGTTACCACCTTTATTCACAGACGGCTCACACCGCCTGCCTCACGGAGCACGTGCACATGCCCCCGGCACGATAACGGGTGCCATCCCGCCGCAGCCTACTGAAGAATCTCTGCAGATCCTGTTCGGTGCGAAGCTCAAAGAGGTATTCCCATACGGTCTGCCGCGCGCCTCTCATCAGCCGGCTGCTTTCTGTGCGGAGTTTCCGAATGCTACTTATTCTTATCATCGCCTGTCATCTTTCATTTTCAACGGACATTGGTCTTTAAAGGCGATTATATATGAACGGCAGAAGGATGTCAAGTTAAAAACTACCACTCATCCATTTGCACAATTTCATGCTTCACTATAACATCACTGTCCACCAGAAGCCCCATATCCTCATACTCTGCCTCACCCATCTGATTGTCATACGGATCTGTCCGCAGATATTGTTTCGGAAAACAGAAGTCTTTCTGGTATTCACGTGCTGCTGGAAGCCGGTACGGTTCCAGATTGCCGAAATAAAATTCCCACCGTTCCAGATCACCTGCACGGTACGCAGCTCCGCCGAACGAACAGTCTGCATACAGCCAGCCATAAGGCTCGACATAGAACTGCGCCCAGTCATGACAGCCGATGCTCAGAGGACTGGCATACAGTCCCGACTGCCATCCTGCCGGTACGCCCGCAATTCTGCACATCGTAATAAAGAACAGTGCCTGCAGACCGCAGTCTCCCTTCATTCCGGAAGCAATATAGGTCACCTGCTGCGGGATCGTAAAATAGGATCGCACAAACGAATACATCACATGAGTGGTGATATAATCATAAATCCGTTTTGCTTTCCGAAGCGGGTCTGTCTCCTCACCGACCACCTCTTTCACCAATGCACGCAGATAGGGAGTGAAACGAATATGCGGAAGCTGTTCTGACAAATACGTTTCCGGAAGCTGCGCACCGGAAGTTTCCGAAGCCATTGCTCCTCGCTCACTTTCTGCTTTTCTCCAGTCCCAGTACTCTGCCTCTGTTGTAAACTCATACTCCACAGCAAACTCCTGTCCCGCCTGATAGTCACAGGTCAGACAGATCGTTCTCTGATCACACTGAGGCGGAGCCACCTGCACCTCCGCACAGGACGGTTCCGTCCCAAGCAGTCGGAAACTCTTCACCTGACTGTACTCCAGAGGAAGCGGAAACTGAATCTGAATCCGTCTTCCCGGACGCTGCATGTCCGGTTTTACAGCAGCCATACTCCGGATCCGAAAACGGCATCCCGCTTTCCCCTGCTCCTTCATACGCGCAATCACCCGATCCAGCATCCGGAAATTGTCCAGCTTTGCCTGCAGCAGATTCCGGTCAATGACACGATCTGCCAGTTCTTCTCTCGTTTTCACCAGATTCGCGATAAAATTATCCTTCAGATGAATCCTGCCATTCCGGTAAATCCATTCAAACGCCCCTTCCAGCAAAAATTTCCGCAATTCCTCTTCCTGAAAATCCCGAAAATTCTGTCTGAGAAGCTCCAGCGCCGTCTCCCAGTCATAAGGATACTGCATCGGCAGCTGCGCCAGAATCTCTTTCTCCAGAAGAAGGCGTTCCCGCATACAGCGGGGAAGATCTTTTTTCAGCCTTTCGTCGATCACTTCCGCCGCCAGTTCCAGTTCTCCGGCTTCTTTCAGCCGAACAATATCTTCCGGCAGTTCCACTGCCAGTGCCTGTAAATCTCTTTCTTCTCTGCTTGTCTCCATTCTGTCACGTCACCTCATATCCGGATTTACTCAGGGGCAGATGATCTTCGATGCGCCTGCCATCATCTCTACAATGCTGTACATGTTGGTCACTTCACCGACCTGCAGTTTCTCTGTCAGTCCATAGTAGTTCAGACAGGTGCCGCAGGAATAAATCTCTACTCCCTGCTCTGCCAGCAGTTTCAGATCCTCCAGAGAATCCGATCCTTCTGTCGTCAGAAATACGCCGCCATTGTAACAGATTATTTTCTCCGGCAGCTCTTCCAGCTGTGTCAGTGCGTAAATAAAACCTTTAATCAGGGTTTTCCCCAATTCTTCACTGCCGTTTCCCATAGACGAGGAACGCAGAACCACAACGGTATGATTTTCTGCGGGCTGACAGTCACATGCCTCATAATCCTCTGCCGCCGAACTGTCGTCCCCGGCTTTCCCCGCTTCTCCCGTGGTGATAAAGACAACAAAATGCTTTTCCCCCACCGTCTCGCTGCGAACCGCAGACTGCTGATTCTTCGCCAGCTTTTCCAGATTTCTCACTGCAATCTCATTATCCACATGGACTTCGACGATCTCTCCATCTTCGGCATGATCCAGTACCTTTTTGGTCATTACGACCGGAAGCGGACACGCCTTTCCCATGGCATCTACGATTTTGTGTTCCTGCATAATTTCATCTCCTGTTTCATTAAAAATCCTGCTTTCTTCAGTATATCGCACATCCCGTGGAAAAGCAACGATCGAAAATTTCGTTGCATTTTAAAAATCAGCATATTATAATAGACACAAAACAAATGAGGAGAACTAATTATGGCATTCGAATTCATCAATAAACTGCCTACCCCGGCAGAGATCAAAGAACAGTTTCCTCTTCCGCTCGAGTGCGCAATGGCAAAATCCCGGCGTGATGAAGAGGTAAAGAAAGTCATTACCGGAGAGAGCGGCAAATTTCTGGTTATCATCGGTCCGTGCTCTGCCGATCATGAGGATTCCGTACTGGATTACACCAGCCGCCTGGTACGTCTTCAGGAAGAAACCAAAGAGAAGCTGATCATCATTCCGCGTGTTTATACCAACAAGCCAAGAACCACCGGCGAAGGCTACAAGGGTATGCTGCATCAGCCGGATCCTGAGAAACTCCCGAGCATGGCAGACGGCCTGCATGCCATCCGTCATCTGCATATGCGCGTGCTGATGGAGACTGGTCTTTCCACTGCAGATGAGATGCTGTATCCGGACAACGTAAGCTATCTGGATGACATCATGTCCTATATCGCTGTCGGCGCACGTTCCGTAGAAAACCAGCAGCATCGTCTGGTTTCCAGCGGCTGTCATGTCCCGGTCGGCATGAAAAACCCGACCAGCGGCGATCTTTCCGTTATGCTGAATTCCGTTCAGGCAGCTCAAAGCGGTCATTCCTTTATCATGCGGGACTGGGAAGTCAAGACCGAGGGTAACCCATGGACTCACACCATTCTGCGCGGCGCCGTGAACAAGCATGGACAGTGCCTGCCAAACTATCACTACGAAGATCTGATCCTGCTTCACAAGCTCTATACCGAACGTGGTCTTCAGAATCCGGCCGTGATCGTCGATGCGAACCACTCTAATTCCAACAAACAGTATCGTGAGCAGATCCGTATCGTAAAAGAGGTGCTGCACAGCCGCAGACATTCCGCAGACCTCGGTTCCTTTGTCAAAGGTGTCATGATCGAAAGCTACATCGAACCGGGTAATCAGAAGATCGGTGAACACTGCTACGGCAAGTCCATCACTGACCCGTGTCTGGGTTGGGAAGATTCCGAGCGTCTGATTTACGAGATTGCTGAGGGTATATAAAAATTCGCTTGCAACAGAACAGGCGCCGCAAAATCATCTCTTTGGATCATTCTGCGACGCCTTTCTAAAACAGCTCTTTATTTTTTCTGCCATTTGCTTCTGAGCGGCTGCAGGCACGGAAAAATACCATACCTTTGATTTTTCCGGTACAATATTCGGCAGCTCTACCGCGTCCAGAGAACTTCGGCCTATATGCGGTTTTGCAGCAGCATGAGAAGATTTTCCCAGAAACGTAAACTGTATGGAATCCATCGCTGAATAACTGATTTCCCCCGGATTCATGCCATCTGACGGATGCCAGCTGAGCGCCGCATCCAGTTCCCGGAAGCATCCGTTTCCTGCCATTACGTTTTTTCCCTTCAATGTTTCTTCAGCCGGACATCCATAAAACACGACCTGGCCTTCGATTTTTTCCTTGTCCAAAACATGACGCAAAGCCAAAGCTGCTGCTGCAGCAGAAGCGATTCCCAATAAATTATGTCCACAACCATGACCAGCTTCTTTTTCGTTCCCGTTACAATTCAGGGCTTTCCATATCCCCATACAGCCCGCAGAGAGGTTGGCATTCCGCCCACCGGCACATGAGGTCCATGCTCTTCCATAGATCCCATAGGTACAAAGATAACCGGATCCGTCTGATAAGCTGCTTCAATCTCTTTCCATAGGATAAAATCCTGCTTGTTGTTCCAAAAGCAATGCTTCAGATACAATCGTTATATACCCCTGAAAACAGCTGGAGACATCCGGATACATTGCCTCAGCCAACCTTTTTGAAAAACTGCAGTATCATTACCGGGGAATCCAGCCATATCCTGTATCAAAAAACCAAAAAAATTATCGATTCCTATCATCTGGATCCCGCATCCGTTACCGGTACTTTCAGTATTGATAACTTCCTGCGCATGATGGAACTCTATACCATTATTTTCTCAAAATCAGAAGCCGGATGCTTGCAAAGCGGACAGATAAAATCTCCCGGCAGCTCTTCTCCTTCATAAATGTATCCACACACCGTGCAGCGCCATGCCGTCTTTCCCTGAGCCGGCTTTTGTTCCGGCTTCGGCTTAATGGAAGACTGATAGTAAGCATACGAAGCGGACGGATCCGATGTCAGCACCTCCATATCATCTACAGAAGCAATAAACATCGTATGGCTCCCAAGATCAATGGTCTGCTCTACTGTGGCGCTGATATAGGCATTCGTTCCTTCCGTAATATAAAGAATACCATTTTCACTGCGTCTGCAGGAAGAATATCCGGCAAACTTGTCTGTCGTCTTTCCGGACTGGAATCCAAAATGACGGAACACTTCAAAATCAGCACGTTCACTCAAAATCGAAATATTAAATTTTCCGCTTTCCTTCACCAGATCATGAGTAAAATTATCTTTATTCACCGTGATACTGATTCTATTGGGAACAGAAGTAACCTGCCCTGCCGTATTAATGATACATCCATTATCTTTCTCGCCCAGACGGGATGTAAGCACAAACAATCCATACGTCAGACAATACATCGCTTTCTTATCCATAGCATTTCCCTCCCTGTCAAGTCATTGCTGCACCATCAACACGCAGCGTAACACCGGTCACGTAGCTTGCAAGATCACTTGCCAGATATAAATACGCATTTGCGATATCCAGCGGTTCTCCCATTCTGCCAAGCGGAATGCCGGCAGAAATCCGTTCTACCATATCCTGGGGCAGAACCGCCACCATATCCGTTCTTGTCACACCTGGAGCCACCGCATTCACACGGATCTGATCTTTCGCAAGTTCTCTCGCAAGAGATTTCGTAAGACCGTTTACCGCAAATTTGCTGGCCGGATAACCACATCCGCTGGGCTGTCCATATTCGCCTACCATGGAGCTTGTGTTGATGATGACTCCGCCGCCCTGGTCTTTCATAATTCTTGCGGCTGCCTGCGAACAGACAAAAACAGCCTTTACATTGATGTCAAGAATTTTGGAAAACTCCTCTACCGTATATTCGTACAGGCTGGTTCTGGAAGAAATCCCCGCATTATTGGCAAGAATATCAATACTGCCGAATTTTTCTTTTACCGCACCAAATGCAGCAGCAACCTCCTCCGGCGAACAAAGATCCGGCCAGATCCCCATTACCCGATCCTGATAGTCGGAAAGCTTTTCCATTGCTTTGTCTACTGACTCCTGTCTGGATCCTGCAATCGCTACATTCGCGCCATTTTCCAGATATTTCTTTACGATAGCAAAACCGATTCCTCTGGTTCCACCCGTTACAACAGCTGTTTTTCCTTTTAACATTTCAGCACCTCTTCTCCTTTATCAATATCCTTCGCTCCTGATTATGATCCTCAGTTTTCCTTCCCCCTTCCCATTTGGAGCAAAGGTCATAAACACGCTCAACTCTGTCCTGCCTGAAACACCTCAAACTGACGACTTGGACCTCCGCAGACCGGGCAGCGTTCCGGAACCTGATCTCCCGCCATCACATATCCGCAAATCGGACATACAAAAATCTCTTTTCTATCGAAGCATTCCAGCTCCGCTGCTTCTTTCAGAAGCTCTTCGTGAACCTTCTCCGCAGATGCGGCTCCCGAAAATGCCTGTTTTGTAAGCAGACTTCCTTTTTCTCCGGCATATGCTTCCATCATTTTATAGAAATGCCGATGCTCAAAAGACTCTCCGGGAATAAATGCCTCCACAGATTCTCCAAATGGAACCCGGTTTTGCAGAATGGAATAAAAATTTCTGGCATGATGATACTCGGAAGCTGCCAGCGCCTCAAAGAGATTGGCTATTTTCATCATTCCCCGTCTTCCTGCACGATCCGCAAACATCAGATAACGCAGATGTGCCATCAGTTCCGCAGCTATGGTCTTTTCCAGATTCTCCTTCATGACAGGCTCTTTCCGTTCTCTGTCATAGGAATCCTCCGGAAGTTCATCAAACCGATACCGGAGTTCCCCGTTTTCCGTAAAGAAATGAACCATATGATGTTCTACATCACAAGCCCGGATCTCCTCCGATACATCTTCTATGAGTGCACCACCTCCGCCTGTACAAATCAGCGGGATACCATCCACCACATCCTCGAATCTGGAATGTACATGACCGCATAAAAAATATTTCACCTTATGCTTCCACGGTTCATATGCAGTTCTCAGCCGGTGTAACTCCTCTTTCGACACAGAATTCGGAATATAATGATTCGGAAGCGGAATATGAAATGCTATGACCACGCGCTGAACCTCTTCCATGGCCAACACCTGTTTCAAAAGCTCCAGCCCTTCCTCCTCAAACGTCCGCATGGCATTATCCAGCACCACCACAGAAAACGCATTGGCAAGCAGTGCATAGTTCCTTCTTCCGAAATATTTTTCATAATCTCCTGTGTCATGGTTGCCACGCAGCACATAAATGTCGTTCTGCGCAATTGCCTCTGTCAGTTCACTGATTTCCCTGTAATAATGCTCCGTTCCCGCCGGAACCAGATCCCCCGCAATCAATGTAATATCATCCTCTGCACTCTTTTCCAGCGTTCCTGCAAACACCTTCATATTGTATGTACCCAATCCTTCACAACCGGGATCACCAATCACCCCCATGGAATTCACCCACGGAAGCCGTATGACCGGCTGATTCGGCTTTTGGATTTTTTGTTTCGCCATGATTGTCCCACCTTCACAAAATTAGTAATTATTATCATTATTATACAATAAAAAGCATAATTTGTCCAGTTCCCCCCCCCGTATTTTTTATAAAAATAAAGACTAACAGGGCACCGCAATCCCGTCTGCAGTGCCCTGTTCTCATATTCATGCCTTATTTTCTTCTTTCGTTGATCCTTTTAATTTCCCTCGGGTCAAATTTATACTGATGATCTCTGGTCAGAAGACCGTTCATTTCCTGTTCCACATCAGACAACTGCGTATAGCAGAAACCATTCATTAGATTCGAATCATAGATCGCGTCAATAATACGACCATACTCTGACAAAAAATCATCTCTGGATGTGGAAGTATACCCCCAGTCTTTTCCTTCCGTGCCATCTGTCCGGTGTTCTCCAGTTTCCGCATTCAGAGCGATTCCTCCGCATTCCGTAAGCACTACCGGCTGACCGGCATATTCCGTTCCTTTGACAAAAGGAAGCTTTTCCACAATCATCGGGAATTTTTCCACATCCTGCAATGCATCTGCAAATACCTGATGTTGGATAAGATCTTCTCTGGCTCCATGCATATAACTATGCACAGCGCAGATATCGGACTCAACCATTTCCCAACCGTCATTGGATACAATCAGCCTGGTGCTGTCCAGAGCTTTTGCCATGTAATACAGAGACCTCGCAAAAGACTGCTGCTGCACATTGCTGTAGATCTTGGTCACCCCCCAGCTCTCATTCAGCATGCCCCATACCACAATGCTGGGATGATTGTAATCCCGTTCTATGATATCCATCCACTCTCTGGTAAAGGCCTCGGCAGCCTGCGGTGTGTAGGACCAAAAACTGGCCATTCCACCCCAAACCAAAAATCCCAGACGATCTGCCCAGTACAGAAATCTTGGATCCTCCGCTTTTTCATGCTTTCTGCACCCGTTAAAGCCCATTTCCTTACATTTCATAATATCATCGATATAGGCCTGATCGGAAGGAGCGGTAACCAGACTGTCTTGCCAGTATCCCTGATCCAAAACAAGTTTCTGGAAATACGGCTGATTATTCAAATATAATTTTCCCTCCTCAACATGAATCTTTCGCATCCCAAAATACGAAACGATTTCATCCGAAGTCACACCGGTATCCTCCCGATCCACCTGCATAAACACATCATAAAGAATCGGTCTCTCCGGACTCCAGTAATTGCCGGTAAAATGAAATGCGCCTTCCATTGCACGTTTCCGGAAAACATCCACCGTAAGTGTATTCCGCCTCATTCCACACAGCATATTGCCATGGAAAACTTCCTCTTCTCCAAGCCTGATCTGAATATGGACTCTTGCCGGCAGTTTCGCATTACCGGACAGTTGAAAATCAATCTCAACCGTTCCTTCATCAATATCCGGAGTAAAATGCACCCACTCGAAGCTGGTTTTTTCAACCGGTTCCAGCCATACAGTCTGCCAGATACCCGTGCTCGGTGTGTACCAGATAAACCTGGACTGATCTTCCCAGAACTGTTTTCCGCGCGGAATACATTCATCCTTCAGAGGATCTTCCACCTCGACCCGAATCCGCTCTTCCTTCCAGTTCAGATAACGTGTGATATCAAAGGAAAACGGTGTCTGTCCCCCGGTATGGCTTCCCACACAATTCTCGTTTACGAATACATTGCAGCGATAATCCACCGCGCCAAAATTCAGCATGATCTGCTTTCCATGCCAGGTATCCGGGACTTGAAATGCCCGTTCGTATACGACATGGTCCTCTTTGATCCGTTCTCCGATTCCGCTCATGACACTCTGACAGACATAAGGAACTTCAATCTGTGTTTTCCTGCCGCCATATATAAACGACCAGACTCCATTCAGATTCATCCACTCTTTTCTGACAAAATTCGGACGCGGATACTCATTTCTCATCGTTGATCCTCCTACTTTATTCCAGATTGGGTAAATCCTTTCACAATATATTTATTTGCAAACATAAAGATGATCATGACCGGAAGAACCGATACCACAGTTGATGCCATCATAAGTCCCGGATTCGTGTAATTTTCCCCCAGTACCAGAGCCGCAATACCAAGTGTAATGGTTCTTGTCTCATTCCGGTTGATCACCAGCGACGGCCACAAATAACTGTTGTATAATCCAAGAAATATGATAAAGGCCTGTGTAATGACAACCGGCTTGACAGACGGAAGGACAATGTGCCACAGCACCTGAAATACGCTTGCCCCCTCCACAAAACCGGCCTCCTCCAGTTCCCGCGGGAAAGACATCAGAAAATTGTAGATCAGATACACACACATAACTCCGGATCCCGACGGAAGAATCAAAGGCCAGAACGTGTTCAGTCCGCCAATCTGCTTAAAAATATAAAACAGAGGGAAGAAGGTCACGATCTCAGGAATCGCCATCGCCCATACCAGCGACAATACAATGAAACTTTTGCCCGGAACCGGGAGACGCGCCAGGGCATAAGCCGCCAGCACACTGGTCGAAATCCTGAGAGCCGTACCCGCCACAGTCACAACAGCAGTATTGCCCAGCCATCGAAGTACCGGAGAAGTCGCCGTATTGGAGAACAGCTCCACATAGTTTTCCATCGTCCAGGTCTTCGGAAGCAGTGTCGTGGATGTAACCGATTCTGCAATTCCCTTAAAGCTGGTAAAGATCATAAACATCAGTGGCAGGAGGAATATGTACGCGACAATACAGGCAATGATGACCATAAAAATTTTACTTGCATGTTTTGCTTTCATGTTTCCTCCTATCTCAGCTCGTCTTTCTCTTTCGTCAGATAATACTGTCCGATTGAGCAAAGCACGATTACAATTCCCATCAGGATCGTCATGGCACTTCCTACACCAAGATCATTACGATCCATTATAGTTGATGTAATCGACATAATCAACGGTTTCGTCGTATCTCCGGGACCACCTTGTGTCATCAGACGCGGTTGTCCGTAAACATTGAACGAAGCAATAATAGTAGTCATCAAAACAAAGAAAAAGATATGTTTGATGCCCGGAAAAATGATATACCGCAGCTGTGTCCAGAAATTCGCGCCATCAATTGCAGAAGCTTCATACAGCTGCGTATCAATCTCATTCAACGCATTGACGAACAGCATCATATTGTACCCGATCGTCCACCAGACTGTAGCCGCGGCCAGGGATACCCATACAAACGGCTGCTGTTCCATCCATGGAATTGCCTTTTTAATGATCCCCATATTGATCATCATATTATTCAGATAACCGCCGTTTCCTTTCATCATCCACACAAACACCGCCGCTACTGCCGTTACCGATGCAGAATAGGATGCAAAATAAATAGTTCTGAAGATTCCCCGGATCCGGTCCGGAAGCCGGTCCAGCAAAAGCGCCAGAGCCAGGCTTCCCAATACCAGAAACGGAGTTGTCAGAAGCACAAAAACAACCGTATTTTTTAAACCAAGCATAAACGACTTGTGATACATGGAAGAAGAAAACAGAATTTTGACGTAGTTACCGAGTCCAACCAGTCCTTCATTCCCCTTTACCAGGCTGTATTTACTCACACTCATATAGGCACCGTAAAGAAACGGTATCATCCAGAACAGGAGGAAAAAAGTGATGAATGGCAGGACAAACAGAACCGCCGTACTTTTTTTCTTTGCCATTTTTCAGCCTTTCTGTGTTCTTTACTGCTCAGACAGTTCCGTTGCAATCTCAGTAGCGTTCTTTAACTCTTCCATCAACTGATCTCTGCTCAGATCCTCAGTCTGTACAACCAATGCCCATACATTAGAATTCACATATTTCACCTGCTCGCGGATATTATAAATTGCCGGCAGTATCATTGCATTGTCAAAAATACCATAGTTTACATTTGCAACCGGATACTTGTCCGGACTCTTCTTAACTTCTTCCATCGTAGCCAGATGAATCGGAGCCTGACCGGAATCTGCCCAGTTCAGCATTACTTCCGGCTGATATGCATATGCCATAAATGCTGCAATACCATCCAGTTTCGCCTGATCGGTTACCTTCGCAGATACTGCGAATGTATGTCCTCCAGCCGGCACACAAGGGGTATCTCCATAAAGCTGCGGCAAAGTACCAATTCCAAGATTATCCCCAAGTATTTCTTTTGCAGTGGTAAATTTCCACGGGCCGGTCAGACAAACTGCCGATTTCACATTGGCACTGTCAGTAGACTCATTCACAAAAGTATTGTAATGATCCTGATCCCCAAGACCCGGAGCACTCAGATGATCTTTGTAAATTGCATCATGAACTTTCATAAATGCATCGCAAACCTCTTCGGTATCCATCTTGATGTGCTCGCCTTCTACCCAGTTGCATCCGGACTGTCCCAGTGCCGTCATCCATGCCCACTGATGGTCTCCGGTCAGCGGAAGTGCATATGGATAAACCTGCGTATTTGTGGAATCCAGTTTATCGCGCAAAGCAATCATATCCTCATAATTTTTCGGTGGATTCTCTCCTGTCAGTTCTTTATTATAGAAGAAGGTTTCTGCATACAGATCCAGTGGAAATGCAAAAATACCATCATCATACTTTGCATAAGTCTGGGTAATCGGATGATAATCATTCTCGAAGGAAATTCCGGCTTTCTCATAAAGATCCGATACCTCCCTCAGCATTCCCAGAGCATGATATGTAGAAATCCAGTCCGCATGAATAATCAACATATCAAAATCATCCGATTTAAATTTTGTATAATGATCTGCGGTCTGCAGCTGTTCAATATAATACTGATCCTGAGATCCATTGAATCCATCCACAATTTTACTCATAAACGGCCCGTCACCGCCGGTAAAACCGTTGATAAACGTAATTTTTGTCTTCTCTCCCGATGCAGCCTGCGCTGCTGTTTCCTTAACCGGCTCCTTTTCCGCAGCAGCCGTTGTTTCCTGCTTTGGTGTCTCCTTCGCCGGCTCCGTTTTTGCACCACCTCCGCATGCAGTTAAAGAAAGTGCCATTATACCTGATAATGCTAAAGCTAAAGTTTTTTTCATTTTTTTCTCCTTCTCCTTGCATTTTTTGCATTTTTTCATTACAATATATTCGTAATTTAAAACCAGCATCGTGCAACAAAGCAAATTGGATTGGCGCCATTTTCCTTTTTGCTACATGTTTCTTGTACTTCTTTCTGTGTATTTAAGTTATCATATTTTCAATAATACGTCAATATATTACAATTTTAAACTTATTTTTTGTTTATTATTTCTAATATTTTTTCGTTTTGTTTGTTTAGTTTTTATTTTTATTATTTATTTTATGTAATAATCAGTCCGTTTTTTACTACCGTTTTCACAAAGTAATGTAAGAAAGGAGTTTCGATGGCAAAAGCAAAAGAACCTATCAAAATCATTGGAGAACGTGATATCGAGTTGAATCTCAGTAACCCCTCTCATCACAATCAAATCACGCTGATCGGAAAAGCACTATCCTCCCCCGTTCGGCTCAATATTCTAAATCTGTTGAAAAACACTGCGCTATCCATACAGGAGATTGCAGGCATTCTGTCCATACCGGTTTCCTCTACTGCTTCCCATATCCGCTGTCTGGAAGAAGCACGCCTTGTTGTGACAGAATCCCAGCCAGGCAACCACGGTTCCATGCGGGTTTGTCTTTGCAGCATGCAGACCTTTACACTTCAGACCTTTGATTCCGTTCTGGATGTAACGGACAACACCATCAGCGTTGATATGCCGGTCGGCGGTTATTTCCGATGCAATGTGGAGCCAACCTGCGGGCTTGCCGACGAGAACGGAGCCATTGATACCTATGACAGTCCAACCTCGTTCTATTCCCCCAAAAGAATCAATGCACAGCTGCTGTGGTTTCAACAGGGATTCATCGAATACAGATTTCAGAACCTGACGAATCCGATGCTGAATCTTCAGGAAATCTCATTCCGGATGGAACTCTGTTCTGAAGCTCCCGGTTATCAGGAGAATTGGCCTTCCGATATTACAATATCTATCAACGATCAGGAAATTGCCACTTACTGCGCTCCCGGAGATTTCGGCGCCCGCCGCGGTCATCTTACGCCGGCTTCCTGGCCCAATGGGCGAACACAATACGGTCTTTTAAAAACCTTTTCGGTACGAAATGACGGTGGTTATCTGGACCATAAGCTGGTCAATCCAAACATCTGCATCCACGACCTGAACCTGATCGAAAAACCATATATTTCTCTGATGATTTCCATCAAAAAGGATGCCCAGCATATCGGAGGCATCAATCTGTTCGGAGAAAAATACGGTGATTATCCGCAGGGAATCGTTATGGATCTGATTTATTAAACAAATTGATAAGAAAAGAGGAACAAACATGAGACACATCCATATTTCCACCATCATCGGAAGCACAGTCCCTGTTGAAACACAATTCCGAATGATTCACGAAGCCGGATTCGACGGCATTTTTGTCACCTACAACGGTTCAGAGCCCATTGATGCCTGGGCAGAAACCGCAGACAAATACCATCTGGAATTTAAAACTGTCCACGGCCCGTTTCAGCATGCCAATCGTCTTTGGGAAAACGGATCGGAAGGGGATACCTATCTGAATTTCCTGAAATCCGGCATCATTGATGCCTGCAGCCGCATTCATGCAGACAAATGCATTATGCATGTCACGGTAGGCAATACGGCTCCTCCCGTCAATGCCGAAGGACTCGCCCGTTTTTCCGATCTGTGCGATTATGCCAAAGACAAACATGTCCAGCTCTGTTTCGAAAATCTGGAACCACTTCCGCATATTGATGCTGTCCTGAATCATATCCAGGATCCTTTCCACGGTTTCTGCTGGGACTGCGGACATAACGCCTGCTACACACCACATATCGATATGATGAAGAAATTTTCCTCCCGCCTGAAATGCATTCATCTGCATGACAATCTGGGAGTCACTCAGCCCGGCAATATCGACTACCGGGATGACCGCCACTTTCTTCCGTTTGACGGCATTCTGGACTGGAACTGGGTAACCGAAAAACTGAATGCATGCAATTATCCTGGTCCCGTCACTCTGGAGGTCTCTATTATGGGTAAACCGGAATACCGGCAAATGCCTCTGGACGCATATATACGCGAAGCCTATAAACGTGGTTGCCAAATCCGTGAAAAATTGAATTGAATGCTTCAAACTAAATAGCAAAGAACCGCAGAGTTTTGCATGACTTTTCCTGCAAAACTCTGCGGTTCTTCTTAAATATTCCTTGAAATTTTCTTTATGCCAGATATTTTTTCAAGGTTGCTCTCACAGCGCCCGGTCCGGCAATCTCCTCAAGGAACATGCCTTCGATCTTTTCTCCCAGACCAGCCTGATACAAATCAATGCCGAAAATGTTTGCATTGGACAGAATGCCCTTCAGCTGACCGGTATAGGTCTCCGGTTTTCCTACCTCAATGCCTTCCAGTGCTTTGGTCAGCTCCGGCACCATCGGATCAGCGGACAATTCAAACTTCTGGCCATTATCATCAACAGCCAGCAGATATCTGCACCATCCGGCAATCGCCAGCGGAATCGCAGTCAAAGCAGCTGCACTTCCGTCTTTTGCAACGTATGCCTTGATCGTCTCGCCATAACGGATGCCCACCTTTTGTGAAGTATCGGTTGCAATACGCTGCGGAGCATCCGGCATAAACGGATTCGGAATTCTCACATTGATAACTTCATCTACAAAATCCTTCGGAGACAGGATGCCAGGATCGGTCACCACCGGCATACCTTCCACCGGTCCGATCTGATGAACCAGCTTATTCAACTCCTCATCCTTCATCTCATCCGCAATCAGGGTATAGCCCAGTACACAGCCATATACAGCCAGCGCGGTATGCAGCGGATTCAGACAGGTGGTAACTTTCATACGCTCAACCTTGTTAACGGTCTCACGATCAGTCATATAAACGCCAGCCTTCTCCAGGGCCGGACGACCATTCGGGAACTTATCCTCAATAACCAGATACTGCGGTCCCTCTGCATTTACAAACGGTGCAATGTAGGTTCTCTTGGAGGTGATCACCGGATCCATATCCTCTACGCCTGCCTTCTTCAGCTCTTCGCACACGGAATCAGCCGGTCTTGGAGTAATCTTGTCAATCATGGACCACGGGAATGCAACCTGTGCCTCATCAGTCAGATATGCAACAAAGCCCGCATCTACAAAGCCCTTCTTCTCCCACTCCTTCGCCATGGTCACGATGGAGCTCTGCAGCTTCTCACCATTGTGTGAGCAGTTGTCCATGGAAACGATGGAAATCGGATATTTTCCTGCTTTATAACGTGCAAACAGCAGTGCACAGACAATCGCCATTGCAGCGCCCGGCTTCTCCGGACCGTTGTCAATATCAGCCTGTACAAATGGGAAGTAATTGCCGTCAGCGCTCTTCAGTGCATAACCTTTCTCTGTGATCGTGAAAGAAACCATCTGAAGCTCCGGATTCACAAAAATCTCTTTCAGACGTCCCCACTCAGCCGGATCTGCAGACTGTGCCTTGATCGCCTCAGTCAGAGAACCCAGAACCTCTTTCTCGGTAGATCCGTCTGCTTTCAGAGTAACCGCCAGTACCAGGTTATCAAACGGCTTGTAAATCTTATCTACCACATCAAAATCAAATGTCTCCACACAGGTAATGCCCTTGTTCAGCTCGCCTGCCGCGATCAGCTTATCAGCCAGACCGCCGATGAAAATACGGAAAATATTGCCCGCACCGAAATGCACCCAGGTCGGAGCTTTCCGTGTCTCTTCCGCAACCTTCTCCACATCATAACACGGCAGCTTGATGCCTGCTGCTTCCCAGCAGGAAGTTTCTTTGATTCCAGATAATGTCAGTTTCATCTTGTTCACACTTCCCTTTCACATTATATTATAAATATTACTGCTCTTATTATAATTCAAACCTTTTAAAGAATCAAACGTATCTTTCCTAACGGTCAATAAAATACTGCGGATACTGCTGCCGGATCGCCGCCTCATCCACATGAAACCGGTTCAGATGCCGGTCCATGCACTGTCTGGCGAGACGGACATCTCCCTTCTTCACCGCCTCCAGAATCTGACGGTGATCCTCCATCCATTTCTGCTCCTTCACAGCCAGAACCGCCATCCTGCGGATCCGGTCAAAATGAATCGTCAGGCTGTTCATCATCTCATAGGCCTGATTCTTCCCGGCAATCTGAAAAAGCAGACGATGGAACTGATTGTCCAGTTCCAGCATCTTCGCCGGCTGCGGGTGTGCCAAATAAAACTCCTGAAGTCCCACGTTCTCCTCCAGTGCCTGAATGCCGCTGTCATCGACACAACTGCAGACCAGTTCCACCACGGCAACCTCCAACACATAACGGACAAACTGCGCTTCCTCTGCCAGACTGTAATCGATCTTGGCAATCACGCTTCCCCGCTGCGGATAAATCTCAACAATCTTAACCTTAGCCAGATCCAGCAAAGCCTCTCGCACCGGAGTGCGTGAAAGCCCCATCTGTGCAGCCAGATCACGATCACTGATCGCCATCCCCGGCTCCAGTTCCAGATTGATGATATTGTCTTTTAAGATGCGCATGGCGTAATCACGTCCGCTTTCATTCGGACGACGTTCTGAAATCTGCATGTATAACTCCCCCAACCGTTTTCTCCAGTTTAATTTTTCCGGCTCATCTTGTCAATAGCTTCCCACAAACCGTTGAGGTAAGTTGCCCCCAGTGCGCGGTCATACAGGCCATAACCCGGACGGCCGACCTCATCCCAGATCATGCGTCCGTGATCCGGGCGCACATAGGTATCCGGACAGGTCTCATAAACCGCCTTCATGATCTCAAACATATCCAGATCGCCTTCCTTGGACAGATGGCTCGCTTCACGGAAATGATGATATCCCAGATATTTCACGTTGCGGATATGCATAGCCGGAATGCGGTTCATCTCACCGAAATGACGGATAATCGCCGGAATATCATTCTCCGGATTAGATCCCAGGGAGCCGGTGCACAGGCATAATCCGTTCGCCGGTGAATCATGCAGAGCCACAATCTTATCGAAATCCTCCTGGCTGTGCGCGATACGCGGCAGTCCGAATACCGGCCATGCCGGATCATCCGGATGACATGCCATGCGGATGCCTACTTCCTCACATACCGGAATAATTGCGTCCAGGAAATACTTGTAGTTGGCACGCAGATCATCCGGAGTGATTCCCTCATACTGCTTCAACGTGGTTTCCAGTTCAGCCAGACGCTCCGGCTCCCAGCCCGGCAGAGAGAAACCGTTGCATCCCTCAGCAGTCTTCTTCACCAGATCCATCGGCCCCATGGTACCCAGATCCTTCTCATCGAAATACAGACTGTTGGAACCGTCTTCATCGATCGGATGTGCCAGATCCGTACGGAGCCAGTCAAATACCGGCATGAAGTTGTACACGATCACCTTAATACCATATTTCGCCAGATTACGGATTGTGGTAATATAGTTCTCAATATACTTGTCCCTGGTAGGCAGTCCCATCTTGATGTCTTCGTGCACATTCACGCTCTCAATCACTTCACACTCAAGACCTGCGGCATGCACCTGATCCACATACGCTTTGATCTCATCCTCTGTCCAGACTTCGCCTGCTGCCTTGTAGTCCAGGACGCCCATCAGTCCGCTCATACCCGGAATCTGACGGATCTGCTTTAAGGAAATGGAATCACTGTTTTCTCCGTACCAACGAAATGTCATTTTCATAGTACTCATCCTCCTGAAATAAGATTTGTAATGTTTTGATATCCTGATCATAGCACTTTCTTTTGTATTAGTCAACTAATATATTAGTATAATTTTTATGTATATCAGCACAATATTTCCTACTTGCTGTTTTTCTCCATTTACGCTATGATGATACTTACAAATTGGATTTTTTTCGACAGAAAGGGGATTATTTCATGAAATCAGAAACCATCGTGATTTCTTCCAGAATTGATGACAAACTGTTCCGCAGATTCGCTTTTTTCGATACGATTGTTCTTCAGAAGCGGCTCCGCTCTCCGCTGATTTTCACCGGGCTGATGAGCACGTTTGCCTGCATCTGCTACGTGTTTCACAACCGGGCTGATCAGGCGATCTTCATGGGCAATGTACTCCTGATCATCGGGTTCGCACTTCCGCTCGTTTATTTCGGTACTTTTTTCCGTTCCGTGCAGAACGAGATCACACGGATGAACCTGCATACTCCGCAGCTCGTATATAAGGTCTATCTGGATGATGAGAAGGACGGCATCGTCGTCGCTGACCCCAAGGCCTCCGGCACCGCATTCCGAAGCTGGAATGACATGTTCGGTGCTTATCGCGTGAAAGGATGCATCTATCTGTATGTATCTCCCCGCCAGGCATTCCTGCTTCCGGACGGGCAGGCAAATGTAAGCCCGGATGAACTGTGGGCCTTTCTGCAGAAGAAGCTTCCGCAGGAGAAGATGAAAAACCGAATTCGCTGAACAACAGGCGGCCGGCATTCCTGATATGCCGACCGCCTGACTGATTTTCGGAACCATGTGCCGCAGCACACAGCCTGTCCGGTTACAGGGACAGACCGCCGCGTGCTCTCGCTCTCCGATCCCGGATGGACTGAACCACCGGAACCAGGAAGATTGCCACGAGGCCGCCTGCAAATCCATTGTTATAAAGATTCATACCGCCGTATACAATACCTACATTCAGTGCTACCGAAGAATGCAAAAACCCTGCAAGAATCCCCGCCGTGATGCCGAACTCACCGGCAATCGGTGCCAGCGTCGTAGACAGCATAAGCGCAAGAATTGCTGACGGATCGGTAATATTCCACTGTTTTGCCAGACTCGCAAGCCACACGCCAAACATCACCGGTGCGATGTTGCGCAGATGCTTTCCTGTAGCACTGAAGCCTACCACTGTAAAGATACTTCCGATCGTCGGTCCGTTGAGGTCGCCGCCCAGAAGCAGCAGAAACCCCATGACGAACAGACCGTTCATCCCCATATTGATAAGGGTCGCCGCACCGCCTTTAGACTTCAGATAATCCGTACCGCCGTGCCCGCTCGCCTTTAAAATTTCTTTATACTTCTTCCAAGCATCCGGATCTCCCAGAGTACCGACCAGAATCATCCCGCCAAATAGAATCGAGAGCAGAACTGCAAACTGCAGGTTGTTTCCGCTGGACCAGATCAGCCGGGATTCCATGACGATACCAAAGGATTTGTAAAGAGACATGATCACCGTCGCTATGATACCGCCTGCAAATCCCACGTTATACAGCGAATATCCTTTGTGCGCGAAATGAACATGCGTCGCCAGAGGCGGCAGCACAAAACCAATGGTAGAACCGGTCACCATACACAGCAGAAACCGCAGAGGCAGCGGCAGATTGCCAAGCTGCATCACCTGCGTGATGATCGGCGACAGGCTGGTGCCATACAGACCGACATAGATATAACGGGACACCGATGTCTTATGATACCTGGCATACGTAAACACCCCCAGCAGGATCATCCAGATATTGAGGACATTTTTGCCGAACAGCGAGAAACCGAACATCAGGCATGCGGATGTGATCGTATGCCCATCCATCTCCATCCCAAGTCCGTATACCATGGCAATACTGATCAGCGTCAGAATTCCCGCATTCAAAAACGATGCCCCAACGCCTCCGATCACAAAATAATCTGTGATCAGGAAATCCGGCTCCTTCACAATCGTAACCAGCCCCCGCCAGATCTCTGCAGGACTCTGGAAAAAATATCCGGCAATGATAAAGTAAACCGGTATCACTGCCAGCATCAGAAATTTTTCTTTTCTGTTCAATGCTCGTCTTAATTTCATCCGCTAGAACCTTTCTGTCTGTAAACCCCTCACCTTACATTGTTTCCCTATGCCAGAAGCGCCGTCACCGTAAAATAGGCAATCACAATCACGCCAAGCACAATCCGGTAATAACCGAAGAATTTGAAATCATTACGCTTGATATACCCCATCAGAAACTTGATCGAATAGACCGATACCACAAATGCAATCACCATGCCGGCCAGCAGATAGATCAGTTCCGCTCCTGTAAAGTGAAAACCGTATTTCACAAGCTTTAAGAAGCTGGCTCCGAACATGACCGGAACTCCCAGAAAGAAGGAAAACTCCGCTGCCGCCCCGCGGGAACAGCCCAGGATCATTGCTCCCAGAATCGTTGAACCGGAGCGGGATGTCCCCGGGATCAGGGACAGCACCTGAAACATGCCGATATAGAGAGCCGTCTGATAGGAAATCTGAGTCACACGCTGGATCGGGAATTCTGTGTATTGATTCCGGTTCTCCAGCATGATAAACAGAATGCCATATACAATCAGAGCTGCCGACACCACATAACCGTTGTACAGGTGTGCCTCCATCCAGTCATCCAGCAGCAGGCCGAACACCGCTGCCGGAATGCAGGCGATTACAATCTTAATCCAGAGATGAACCGTGGCGCGCCTGGCACCTGCACTTTTTCCCGGATCAAAGGGATTCAGCTTATGAAAATACAGCATCACAACCGCCAGAATTGCCCCCAGCTGAATGACAACCAGAAATACATTTTTAAAATCCTCAGTCACATTCAGATGAATCAGCTCATCCACCAGAATCATATGACCCGTACTGCTGATCGGGAGCCACTCCGTAAATCCTTCCACAATACCGAGCACGAGCACCTTCAATAATTCAATCATATCCATAACTTGTTCTCCTAAACATTCTCAATCTGCCAGTCAATCGGTGTCAGACCATTGGCTTCCAGAAACGCATTGGTCTTGCTGAACGGTCTGCTGCCGAAAAATCCGCGATACGCGGAAAGCGGACTCGGATGCGGTGCCTCCAGAATCAGATGCTTCGGGTTGTTCAGCATGGCTTTCTTCATCTGTGCCGGTCTTCCCCACAGAATAAATACAATCGGCCGGTCCTGTTCATTCAGAATCCGGATGGCGGCGTCGGTAAATTCCTCCCAGCCGATGCCGCGATGGGAATTGGCCGCATGGGCACGCACCGTCAGAACCGTGTTCAGCATCATGACTCCCTGCTTTGCCCATTTGACCAGATAACCGTTGTTCGGTATGTAGCAGCCCAGATCATCATGAAGTTCCTGATAAATATTGACCAGAGACGGCGGAATCTCCACATCCGGCTTGACCGAAAAGCAGAGCCCGTGTGCCTGCCCCACATTGTGATAAGGGTCCTGCCCCAGAATTACCACCTTGACTTCGGAAAGCGGCGTAAACTCAAATGCCTTAAAAATATCATCCGCTGCCGGAAAAATCTGCCGCGTCTGATACTCATGCAGCACCGTCTCATACAGTTTCTTGTAATAGGGCTTTTTGAACTCTCCGCTCAGCGGCCCCAGCCAGTCATTTGCAATTGCTCCCATATATGCCTCGCTTTCTTCTCCCTACAGGCGAACAGAAATGCCTCTTTTCCGCAGATACTGCTTCAGATCACGGATCTCCAGTTCCTTATAGTGGAACAGAGATGCGGCCAGTGCTGCATCCGCTTTGCCTTCTGTCAGTGCGTCATAAAAATGCTCCATCGTTCCCGCACCTCCGGAGGCAATCACCGGAACCGATACATGCTCTGCAATCAGAGCTGTCAGTTCCGTATCGTATCCTGCCTTTGTTCCATCCGCGTCCATGCTGGTCAGAAGGATTTCTCCGGCTCCCAGAGAGTCTGCTTTCATCGCCCATTCCACAGCATCCAGACCGGTGTCAATCCTTCCTCCGTTTTTAAACACGTTCCATCCGGAACCATCCGGTCTTCTCCGCGCGTCAATCGCCACGACCACACACTGTCTTCCAAACTTGTCGGCTGCATTGGAAATCAGCTCCGGAGTATTGATCGCAGAGGAATTGATGGAAATCTTATCCGCACCTTCCCGAAGCAGTTTCCGGAAATCCTCCACAGTGCGGATCCCGCCGCCCACCGTAAATGGGATAAATACTTTTTCCGCCACCCGGCGTACCATATCCACCACCGTCTCACGTGCATCGGAAGATGCCGTAATATCCAGAAAAACCAGTTCATCCGCGCCTGCCTTATCATAGGCCGCCGCAATCTCCACCGGATCACCGGCATCCCGCAGATTTACAAAATTGACACCTTTTACCACCCGGCCGTTGTTCACATCCAGGCATGGGATAATTCTCTTCGTAAACATATGCTGCTCCCTTCTGCCCTATCCGTCACAGGCTGATAAAATTTTTCAGAATCTGAAGACCCACGTCGCTGCTCTTTTCCGGATGGAACTGACAGGCAAAGACATTGCCGCTTTCCACCGCCGCGTGGATGTGCGTACTGTACTCCGTGGAAGCCGCTACGATTGATGTGTCAGCCGCTTTCAGATAATAAGAATGCACAAAATAAACATAGGAACCATTCTCCACACCCGCAAACAGCCTGGTTCCCGGACGAATCTCCAGTGAATTCCAGCCCATATGCGGAATCTTCAGCCCCTCGCAGTCCGGAATCCGCAGAATCTCTCCCTTCAGCACGCCAAGCCCTTCCACTCCCATGCTCTCGTCGCTGCGCTCAAACAGAAGCTGCAGTCCCAGGCAGATACCGAGAAACGGAGTCCCCTTGTCCACCACCTGGTGAATCACATCCACCAGTCCATACTGCTTCAGTCTTCCCATGGCATCCCCAAAGGAACCGACCCCCGGCAAAATCACCTTATCCGCCGCCAGAAGCATCTCCCGGCTGCGCGTAATCACCGGCTGTTCTCCCAGGGTCACCAGTGCTTTCTCCACACTTTTTAAATTACCTGCGTCATAATCAATAATCGCAATCATACTGTCACCTCCGAAATATTCCGTATCCAGGCAACCGACGGCTCCGCGATGCCCTCGGCGCGTCCATGCAGTTCTTCTGTGATCTGCGGGAGAACCGGATGCACCCGATACAAAAATGCTTTCTGATTAAAAAATGCTGTTTTCTCAAACGGGAAGCGGATCACACCCGGTTTGGAAAATCCCACGCCCAGTTCCAGAATCAGCAATTCCTGATTCAGTGTCCCGGTCAGCCAGCGGGTATACCGGCTCCACTGCGGCAGATAGCCTTCCTCGATATAAGGAGACGCTTCCATCGTATTGCCGGTCAACGGCGCTCCGCAGTGCGGGCAGATATCATCCGGAATCTCACCGGGTTCCCAGATATCCTTCGTGCACCCTGCCGAACACTGACGCCATGTCTCATTGCCGCAGGGTGCCACAATCCGTTGCCAGCGGGTGTCCTTCGGCTGTTCCTTCACAGGAAAAATCTGATCCATCTTTGCCATCATCGCCTCATCTGCAGTACAAGAAAATAATTCTCCATGTACCCGGTCGGACGAAACTGCCGTCTCCGTCCGGCTCCCCAGCAACGTCTCGTAAATCACTGCATCCGTCGCCATGGTAATAATAAAATAATCTTTATCCTTCAGAAGCTGATAAAGCGCCTCATATGCCTTTAAAACAGTCTTTCTTTTCTCCGGATCATCCCCGATCCGCCACTCTTCGCCCAGTCCCACCAGCACCTTCCTGCAGGAGTCCAGACGTATCTTCCATGCTGCTGTATCCATGATGTGTTCCTTCCTCGGTATGTTCAATGATATTGCTTTCTCATGTCTATGACCTTTTGACCCTGGTATCATTATATTCGAAACTTAAAAAAATGGAAAGAGGCATTTCAGTTGCATTTTTTTAAGTACTTTTTTATACTAATCTTAACGGGATATGGCTTCGAAAACTTTTCTTTTCAAAGAGGTACCTTATGCAAATCACAGCCCTCCACATACGCAATTTCAAATTCATCCGGGATCTGAACATCCGTGACATTGAACAGGCGCTGATTCTGGTCGGTCAGAACAACACCGGAAAAACCAGCATACTGGACGCAATTCGTGTTGTCATGGGAACATGTCCGATTACAGACCTGGATTTTAACGAAAAAAAACAGAATATTGAAATTTTCATGACCCTCGCTGTCTCAGACGAAGATCTACGCCTGTTCCACGCCTATGGCATTATCAGTCAATATAAGCGCTATGATGCCTGGCTGCGGGATTTTAAAAGCAAGCTGCCCTCCTTTCAGGAGCATCAGCTTTCGTTCACTTTTACAGCCAACTGGAACCGTGAGATCCGATACAGCGACGGAATCCGCAAAAATAACCGCTACATTCCGAAGCTGCTTCCGAAAATCTATTTTATCGACACCGGCCGCAACCTGCAGACATTTCAGGAAGACCTCCTGCTGTTTCAGGACGAACAGCAGCTGATCCGCCTGCGCTCCAATGCCTGCATGTTCAACCCTGCCAAGCAGTGCAACCAGTGCTTCAGCTGCATCGGTCTGATCAACCAGAAAAACCCGGAACAGCTGCTTCTGACGGAGACCGCCCGTCTGCTGGAATACAAGATGTATCAGCTGAATCTGCGCGGTTTTGCAGAAAAAGTAAACGAGAACTATCGCAAAAACGGCGGTTACGAGGAGATTCAGTTTACCCTGACCTGCAATCCGGACGCCCTGTTCCATGTAACTGCGGAAGCCCGCCACGAACAGCAGCAGCTCACGAAACCGGTCGAACGCCTGGGCAACGGCATGAAAAGCATCTATATGCTTTCACTTCTGGAAACCTACATCGAAGATGAGAACCGGATTCCAAGCATCATCATTGTGGAATATCCGGAACTGTTTCTGCATCCTTCCCTGCAGAAAACCGCCTGCGACATCCTGTACCGGCTTTCCAAGAAAAATCAGGTGATTTTCACCACACATGCCCCTGCCATGATCAGCAACTTCACACGCAGACAGCTGCGTCAGGTGGTGCTGGATGCGCAAGACTATTCGGTTGTCCGTGAGAATGCCGACATCGACGCGATCCTGGATGACCTGGGGTACGGCGCTGCCGATTTCATGAATGCAAGCTTTGTCTTCATCGTGGAAGGCCGCCAGGATAAAAGCCGCCTTCCGCTCCTTCTGGAGAAATACTATTCCGATGTGACCTGCGATGACGGAAGTCCGGCACGCATCTCCATCATCACGACCAACAGCTGCACAAACATCAAGACCTATGCGAACTTAAAATACATGAATCAGGTCTATCTGAAGGATCAGTTTCTGATGATCCGTGACGGCGACGGCAAAGATCCGGAACTGCTTGCCAGTCAGCTCTGCCAGTATTATGAAGAGCGCGGACAGGAAGACGTCGATCGGCTCCCCCGTGTCCGCCGCCGCAACGTACTGATCCTGAAATATTATTCCTTTGAGAATTATTTCCTGAATCCCGACATCATGGCGCAGCTTGGCATCGTGGAAAGTGCCGATCAGTTCTATGAGATTCTGTTTACGAAGTGGAAGGAATACCTGCACCGGATCAAGAGCGGACAGCAGCTGATCAACGCGCTCGGTCACGACCTCCTTTCCGTCGACGACCTGAAAGCCCATATGGAAGAATTCAAGATCCATATGCGCGGACACAACCTGTATGATATTTTTTACGGACGTTACCGCCAGAATGAGACCGAACTGCTGAAACGCTATCTGGAACTGGCCCCGCGGGATGATTTTAAAGATATTCTGGACGCGATTGATGCATTTGCATATTTTGACAGCCGGAAGATATAACATATCCTTACTTTAGAATTATGCATAAATCAGGGGAACCGTCTGGCTCCCCCTTCCTTTTTACAATCTGTAACCTTACATCAGAGACTTGTACAGTGCTTTAATCTCTTCCACAGAGGTATCTCTCGGGTTACCCGGACGGCATGCATCTGCGTATGCAGACTCGGACAGGAAATCCAGATCCTCTTCTTTTACAATCTCCTTCAGATCAGCCGGAATACCTACATCTGCGGACAGTTTCTTCACCGCGTCCACAGCAGCTTTGCGGTACTCCTCCTGGCTCATTTCGTCAACACCTTCTACGCCCATAGCTTTCGCAATGTACTTGTACTTCTCACCGGTAAACGGAGCGTTGTACTCCATAATCGTCGGCAGCAGGATTGCATTGCCTACACCATGAGGAGTGTCATATACTGCGCCCAGGGAATGTGCCATGGAATGAACAATGCCAAGACCTACATTGGAGAAGCCCATGCCCGCAACATACTGGCCAAGAGCCATACCCTCTCTGCCTTCCGGAGTATTCTCAACAGCGCCGCGCAGGGAGGAAGCAATGATTTCAATTGCTTTCAGATGGAACATATCGGTCATCTCCCACGCCCCCTTGGTGATATAACCCTCGATTGCATGAGTCAGGGCATCCATACCGGTAGCAGCGGTCAGGCCTTTCGGCATGCTTGCCATCATATCCGGGTCAATCACTGCAACAACCGGAATATCATGCGTATCTACACAAACGAATTTGCGTTTCTTCTCAACATCGGTGATAACGTAGTTGATGGTAACCTCTGCTGCGGTACCGGCGGTAGTCGGAACTGCAATGATCGGTACGCACGGATTCTTGGTCGGTGCAACACCTTCCAGGCTTCTCACATCCTCAAACTCCGGATTCGTAATGATAATGCCGATTGCTTTCGCAGTATCCATGGAAGAACCGCCGCCGATCGCTACGATATAATCAGCACCGGAAGCTTTAAACGCAGCTACACCGGTCTGCACGTTCTCAATCGTCGGGTTTGGTTTAATATTGGAATAAATCTCGTAAGCCAGACCTGCGCCATCCAGCACATCCGTTACTTTCTTCGTTACGTTAAACTTGATCAGATCCGGATCAGAACATACAAATGCTTTCTGAAAACCTCTTGCTTTTGCCTCATTTGCGATCTCTGCAATCGCGCCTTTCCCATGATAAGATGTCTCATTCAATACGATTCTGTTTGCCATTTTTTCTCCTTCTTTACAAAAACAAATTAATGATGAATCAGTTCCCCTGCCCTTCGGCTTATGATATAATTTTAACAAAAACTGGTAAAAAAAGAAAGTGACAAATCTGATCATCTGTCACTTTCCCATTAACTTTGTGCACTTTACCTATATTTCTTTGTGCATATTCACAGCAGCCCCAATTCACCGAACACTTTGGCCAGCTTCGGCGGCATCGCATCCACCAGCGTATCTGAAAGCCTTCGAGACGAATCCTTCATGCCTCCAAGCACCCATTTCTCCGTCATATATACCGATCCGCGGCAGTACATCTCCAATAAAAAATCCAGTTCCTCCCCCAGCGGGCGACTGGTCTTCCTTGCAATCAGGTTCTTATAGAACTGCAGGATCAGTTCAAAATCATGCTCTTTCACCGAATTGTAATCGTCGGAACGAAACGCCTCTGTGAAAAACGCTTTTTCGCTGCGAATGAAATCAAACTTCTGAGTCAGGGTCTCACCGACCGTATTCCCCATACCGATCTGCTCAAAGGACTGAAGCACCAGCTTATCAAAATACCAGTTAATCAGATCATATTTATCTTTAAAATTACGGTAAAACGTCTGACGCGTGAGTCCGCAGCCTTCCACAATATCTTTTACCGTAATCTTATCTACCGGTGTCGTCTTCATACATGCCTTGATGGAATCTGCCAGCTTGTATTTCGTTCTGTCCTGGCGCGGCAGTTCTTCCTTCTTCCCGGTCGGGGTATATTCCGTCATCGATGATCTCCTCTTTTTCGTATCACATTCTCTCTGAGATCAAGTATACAGGATGTCCGCCGACCTGTCTACCGGGTTTTCTTTTCTTCCAGGAAGCTTTTTCCAGGAAACTT
>JALFHZ010000020.1 GCA_022776445.1 Lachnospiraceae bacterium | reverse complement strand
AAGAATCCGGTGATCTGGGTACCGAAGATCAGGGCAACGGATACCATAATGAAGATAATGTAGCCACATTTCTCCTGGAATGGAGGAAGTGCCGGACGTTTTATATTCTTTACCTCCAGCTCAGAAGTATCGCCTACACCTGCTAACGGCTGTTCCGGAGCAATCCTGTGACCAAAGAAGGTACAGTAAATGATAAGTGCTATCAGAGTCGGCCATTTGCCGATGAACATATCCATAACGTTTAACTGAAACTGCTCATAATCATTAGCGGTAATATAACCATTCAACTCAGAATACATTGCCAGAGTGCCGCCTACCGGGATGATACCACAGGCTGCAATACAGGTAAGACCAACGCAGAAGGTAACTTTGCTGATGCTGATACCAGTCTCTTTACAGGTTGCCTGTACGATTGGAGCCATGATACAGAATGCTGCTGCTGCACTTCCGGTAAAGGTTGCTGCAAGAATGGAGGCTATGGTAAACCCGAACATGATCTTATAAATGCTGCCCTTCGAAATGGCTTTTACCGTCTGTCCTACAAATTTCACAGCCTGTGTGCGGGAAAAACCTGCGGAAATAACCAACATGGAAGCAACCAGAATCATATTACTGTTTCCAAGATTTCCCAATGCTTCTGCCGGTTTGATACATCCGGTCAGGAGAAACAGAACCATAGCACAGCATGCTGTAGTACCGAAAGACATTTTATTGGAAACAAATCCGATTGCTGTAAAAATACAGATCACAATACAGATCATTAATTGCATACTCATAGTTTATTCTCCTTTGCTTTCGAATACCGGCTTGTTCCTGTAGTATAATGTTCCATCCGAAGCTTTCCTGAAGTGTGCAAAGAACTGGTCATAGCTGATCCGGCTCTGCTCCGGGAAATTGGCATGTACCATATTATTTACCACCCCAACCGTCAGCATCGGTACCTGTTCTGCATTCTTATAACACCACCAGCGGATCGGATAGGTCTCCCAACTCTCCACGTTTTCACGGCTGCAGCCGTATTTCTCCATCTTATGCTCCAAATCCTTCCGGATACCGTCTAATGGACGATACGGAAATCCCGGAACTTCTTCTTTTGATGCACACAGGAAATCACGATCTCCATACATCAGCATGTAAGGCACCAGATCTTTGCTTTCTTCCATCACAGTCTTCTGCGAAACTGCATTTTCTGTTGCGGACCAGGATGCACAGGCTGCAAAGATATCACCGGCATGATTGCACAGCATATCTGTCATCATACCGCCGGAACTTTGTCCGCAGGCATAGATGCGTTCAGTGTCGACCGGCAGACGCTTTTTGATATCGTCAATCATCACACGGATGAATTTCACATCATCCACATGCTTATCATCATAAAATCCATTCCAGAGCAGGATATTTTTCAGACCATCCTTCTTTTGCTGATGAATACCTGCCTGCGGGAATACTGCAATGAATCTGCGCTGTTGTGCCACATTGGCAAGACCAGTGATATCAAAGAATGTCTCCGCGGTACCCCCTCTTCCGTGCATGGTAACCACCACCGGCCATGTCTTATCCGGAGTGCAAGAGTCCGGTACATATTCATACCAGATCCGGCTCATACCATCCACCTCTATCGTATGAAGAGCAGCACCATAGGCAGCCGGATCCTTGAAATAGCGGAGATTTTTACTGCCCTGTCCCCGATGTCTCCTCAAACTGCCGATGTAGTTCCACATGGTTTCGATCATCTCCGGAACAGCATCTGATCTGCCTGTGGTTACGCGAACCTGCGCAACCTTCTCATCGTTGGTCTCATCGGTCATGCGTACCGGAGTCGGCATCCAGATATAATCAGCCCCTTCTCCACTGAATACAGAGTCCAGAACCTGATTCTGTTCCTTCCAGTATTCGGTTACCGCTTTGTTCTGTGCACCTTCCATACTGCTGAATACCATCCATACCGGAAGCTGACTCTTCTGGGCAGATACTTGCAGTTCCAGATTGCCCTGCTCCCGTTCCTTCATTCCCGGAAGTCCTTCCTGTACAAAACCGGCGTCCAGATCACCAATGCTCATAAGACCGCTCCAGTCACCACTCATGCGGCTGGCTGCTGTCTGTGCAATACCGGCTCCGTCTCCGATACCCAAGGCATAAATGTTATCCTGCATCGTTACATAGTAATCTCTTGCCTGAATCTTTACATAAACCGCATTCATAAAATCTGCATCGGTTCCGTCTGTTTTCCAGGCACTCCCCTCCTTCTCCATCAGGAAGATATAAAGCTTCTGACGATCTGCCAGTTCCTTAAGACCCGAAATTTCCAGGAATTCCAGAGGGTTCTCATCGGAAGGCGGACATACCACGATACATCTCTGACAATACTCGATATTTTCCGGAAGATAGCTGATAAAGTTTCTGGTCTGTCCTGCAACTTCAACCTCTTCGCGAAAACATCCCTGAATCAGCGCACGATTCGGATGCCTGAAATCCACCGGAAGCTTTGACATATTCTGGGGTAATGGTTTTATCGTAAGCATGAATATTTTACTCCTCTTAATTTTATTTATTTTATACAAATCTGCAGACATGGTCTACGGCAATATCTGAGAATCCATAAGCCTCGGCCTTGGTCAGTTTTCCGTTGCAGATATCTTCTATCACTTTCAGGAGTTCTGTGCCCATCTCCTGATAAGTCTTTTCACCACGAATGATAGCAGAAAGATCCACATCCATGTTATCTTCCATTTTTTTATAGGTTACTTCATTTGCAGTAACCTTGAGTACCGGCACGATGGCATTGCCGGTCGGCGTTCCGCGCCCGGTTGTAAATACTACAGCCTGGCAGCCGCCTGCTACCATGGAGGTTACGGAAGAAATATCATATCCGGCAGTATCCATTACCAGCGCACCGGACTTTGTCGGTTTTGCAGCCTGCTCCAGGACTTCCATAATCGGACGGGTGCCGCCCTTGCGGATACAGCCCAGGCTCTTCTCATCCAGCGTAGACAGACCACCTGCTTTATTGCCCGGAGTCGGCTGACCTGCCCGGCAGTCCTGCCCGACAGCCTTCAGATGTTCTTCATATGCACGACATACATCAATAATCTCATTATGAATCTTCGGAGAAGATGCACGTTTTGCAACCACATGCTCGCCGCCAATCCACTCGATGGACTCACTCATCATAGTGGTAGCGCCCAAATCTACCAGAAGGTCACTCAGTTCTCCTACTGCCGGGTTGGAAGCAATGCCAGAGGTTGCATCGGAACCGCCGCACTCAATACCCAAAAACAGCTCAGAAATATCAAAAAGCTCTTTCTGCTGCATACCTGCCTCTGCTGCCATATCTCTTGCCGCACGTACCGCCTTCTCAATCGTCTTTAAAGTGCCTCCTTCGTCCTGAATGCCGAAAGATACCACAGGCTTGGAAGTCATAGACTGAATCTTCTCACGCAGCTGTCTGTGACCAACCGTCTCACAGCCCAGACCAATGATAACTACACCATAGACATTCGGGTTGCAGGCAAAACCAGTCAGAACCTTCTGGGACATGGCGGTGTTGGCTGCCACATCGGAGCATCCGGTATTGAATACGATATTCACTGCGCCTCTTACCTGGCTGGCAACAATCCTGGCGCTCTCACTGCCGCAGGCACAGGACGGAAGAATCAGGACATGATTGCGTATCCCCGGTCTTCCTTCTGCCCTTCGGTAGCCCCAGAACTTCATTCCGGATTCTGTCTTCACGGTCTGCGCAGTCCCGGTCTCTGTGCCGTTGTCGTCTACCATTTCACTGTCGTAATCACGTGGAACACTGTAGATATTATTGTGGGATACCCAGCATCCTTTTGCAATCGGTGCACTGGTTCTTCCAATCAGCTCACCATATTTGAGGACATCCTGCTCAACCTGCAGATCTTCCAGCGCAATCTTATGACAATACGGAATCGTCTCTTTCGCTTCCAGTGAGCAGATCTCATCACCTTTTCGATAGGACACCATACTTCCCGCCGGAACTTCCTTTACACAGGTTACCACGTTGTCATGAACATCCATTAATAATGCATTAATTTCCATGTGCGATTTCCTTTCTTTTTGAAGAAGCATATTCTTTTCTTGTATTTACACTAACACAGCAGAGGTATATAATCAATTTTATAAAATTTATATTAATATAAAATGAATTTATATAGTTTTACAAAAGGAGACATTTTACCCATGAAACCAGAAATGACCTATATTTATACTGTTTACAAAGAAGGAAGTTTTTCGAAAGCAGCAGACAAACTTTTCATGACTCAGCCTGCGCTGAGTATCTCCATTCAAAAGATTGAACAGTCCATCGGCATGCCGCTTTTTGACCGAAGCCGCAGACCACTGAAGCTGACAGAGGCCGGAGAGATCTATATTGATATCATTAACCGGATGATGCTTCTGGAACAGGAACAGGAGCAGCGCCTGAGTGATATCCGGGAGCTTGTTTCCGGAAACATCCGGCTGGGAGGTTCCCATTATCTGAACGCATACATTCTGCCCACAATCCTGACCGGATTTTCCAGAGAGTATCCCGGTGTAAAACTTGAAATTATTGAGGAGAGTTCTTTTGAACTTTCTGCCATGCTGGCAGACCGGAAGCTGGATCTGACTTTCAGCTGTAATCCGGCATTCATGAAAAATTTTGAACGTTATGAAATTTTTGAGGACCACATTCTTCTGTGTGTTCCGATCGAACATAAAATTAACGAGAAATACATGCATTATGCGCTTTCTGCCAACGATATCCTGAATAACCGACATATGCAGAAAACCTGTCCTGCCGTCAGTCTTTCCTTTTTTTCTGAACTGGAGTTTATCCTTCTTACCAAAGGTAATAACCTGTATGAGCGGGCCAATGATATGTTCCGGGAAGCCGGCTTTGAACCAAAGATCAAACTGACAGTCTCCCAACTGGTCACTGCCTACCGGCTGGCCGCATCCAATATGGCCGCCACCTTCGTCAGTGACCGGCTGGTTCGTTCCGGAGAAGATTCGCTGGTGTTTTATAAATTATATAGTGACCATACCACACGAATGTTTTATGCACTGCTTCCGAATCGAGAATACACCTCACGGGCTGTAAAAATGTTCATTCAGTATATGCTGATTCATGTGTAAATACCCAATTCCACGCAAACTAAAACAAGGGGATCCTGACTATCGGATCCCCCCTGTTGCAATGAAATATTCTATTCTGCATTTTGATGCCTATGCCTCATCAATCGCCTTTCCAATATCCGTTCTCATATATTTGTTGGCAAACTGCACCCACTCAGTCGCCTCATATGCCTTCGCGCGTGCTTCCTTCAGGCTGCCTCCCGTAGCAGTCACACCCAGCACACGGCCTCCGTTGGTCACGATCTGCCCCTGATCATTGAACTTCGTACCGGAATGGAACACATAATAGTCATCCTTTCCTTCAAAATACTCCAGACCCTTGATCGGGAATCCTTTCTCGTATGCAACCGGATATCCATCCGAAGCCAGGATCACGCAGACAGTTGCACGGTCATTGTCAAACTTCAGATCAATCTGATCCAGAGTTCCGTCCACACATGCCTCAAACACATCCACAATATCATTCTCCAGTCTCGGCAGAACCACCTGCGCCTCCGGATCGCCGAACCGCGCATTGTACTCCAGAACCTTCGGACCGTCCGGAGTCAGCATCAGGCCGAAGAAGATCACGCCCTTAAACGGTCTTCCTTCCGCTTTCATGGCATCCACCGTTGGCTGATAAATATATTTCTTACAGAAGGCATCCACTTCTTCCGTATAGAACGGACTCGGAGAAAAATTGCCCATGCCTCCGGTGTTCAGACCCTGGTCGCCGTCCTTGGCACGCTTATGGTCCTGTGCAGAGCTCATAATCTTGACAATATTGCCATCCACAAAGGACAGCACGGATACCTCACGGCCGGTCATGAATTCCTCAATCACGATTTCATCGCCAGCAGAACCAAACTTCTTGTCCAGCATCAGCTCCTGCACGCCTGCCTTTGCTTCTTCCAGATTCTGGCAGATCAGCACGCCCTTGCCCAGAGCCAGTCCGTCTGCTTTCAGCACGATCGGCATCTTCGCAGTCTCCAGATAGCGCAGAGCCTCTTCCGGATCGGTAAATGTCTCGTAAGCAGCCGTCGGAATGTTGTACTTCTTCATCAGGTTCTTGGAAAATGCCTTGGAGCCTTCCAGGATTGCCGCATTCTTACGCGGTCCGAATACCCGCAGACCCGCCTTCTCAAATTCATCAACGATACCGCCTACCAGAGGATCATCCATTCCGATCACAGTCAGGTCAATCGCTTTCTCTTTCGCAAAAGCAACCAGCTTGTCAAATTCCATCGCACCGATCGGCACGCACTCCGCTACGGAAGAAATCCCCGCATTGCCCGGTGCACAGTAGATCTTCTCTACCTTCGGACTCTGTGCCACCTTCCATGCGATTGCATGCTCTCTGCCGCCGCTTCCAACAATCAATACTTTCATCTTTCCTGTATCCTCCTTGACCACGAACAGACCGGAATCTAACCGGCCTGCTCTATCTTCTATATCCTTTGATTTGCAATCATGTCAATCGCCTGCGGAAGCAGAATCCACTCCGCCTGCTCCATCACTCTTCGCTGCAGCACCTCCGGAGTATCACCCGGCAGTACTTCCACGGCCTTCTGTGCAATGATCGGACCGGTATCCATACCGCTGTCCACAAAATGTACCGTCGCACCGGTCACCTTGACACCGCGCGCCAGCGCCGCTTCATGTACCTTCAATCCATAGTATCCCACACCGCAGAACGACGGAATCAGAGAAGGATGGATATTGATGATACGATGCTCATATTTCTCAATCATCGCTGACGGGATCTTCACCAGAAAACCTGCCAGCACAATCAGATCCAGATCGAACTCATCTACCTTAGCCAGAAATGCCTCGTTGAAG
>JALFHZ010000160.1 GCA_022776445.1 Lachnospiraceae bacterium | reverse complement strand
ACTATATGGTACTTGCAATTCTTGCGATTGCACTGGTTCTTTTTATTACGGAATGGCTGCCGCTGCCGGTGACGTCCATGGCCGTAGCGGTTGCTTTCTATCTGGTGGGAGCGGTAGATGCGAAAACGGCGCTGGCTGCATTTTCCAGTTCCACGGCGATGATCATTGTATCCATGTCGATCCTGGGCGAGGCAGTGTTTAAAACAGGAGGTGCGGATAAGATAGGACACCTGCTGACGAAGGCTTCTGCCGATGAACGGAAACTGATGTTTGTGATCGTGCTCTTTTCCGGTATTATGTCCGGTTTCCTTTCCAATACCGGTGCGGCGGCATTGCTGATTGCGCTGATTCTGGGTATGTGCAGTTCGACAGGCATGAAGCGTTCAAAACTGATGTATCCGGTTGTTGTGGGATGCTGTTTTGGCGGCGGTATCACCATTGTCGGAACTACATCTGGTCCTTTTTTGAAAGAGGCATTGGAGGGACTGGGAACGGGGCTGACCTTTTCTTTCTTTGAATGGGCCCCGTTGTCTCTGATCCTTTTGCTGATATCGGCGATTTATATGGCGACCATTGGATACAAACTTTTGCCGGATGTTCCCTGCAACGAAGACAGTTTTGAGTCTGGAAGCGTGAAAACGCAGGACTTTTCCGATGTGCCTGCATGGAAGACCTATCTGTCTCTGGGGTTGATGGTGGCAACTTTCCTGGGAATGATTTTTGAAGACAAAATCGGGATTCCGCTTCATATGATTGCGATTATCGGAGCAATGATTGCAGTGGGAAGCGGGTGCCTGACTGTAAAGCAGGCTTCTCATGCGATTCCCATGGGTGGTCTGGTGATCTATGCAGCCCTAGTGCCTGTGGCGTCTGCCATGACGAATTCCGGAGCGGCAGACCTGATCGCGAATTGTGCGTTAAATGTATTGAGCAAACTGAACAGCCCGCTTCTGGTGCTTTGCCTGATTTTCCTGATTATCACTCCGATTACTAATTTTATGTCCAATGCGGCAACGATCATCCTGTTTACACCGATTGCATTGATTGTTGCGGAAGCTCTGGCCATCAATCCTAAGGCGATTTTGACAGCTGTGCGGTTTGCGGCTTCCATTGCGGTTGCGACTCCGGTGGCAATGCCGGCAAACTCCATGGCTGTAGAACCCGGAGGGTATAAGTTTATGGATTATGTAAAGCCTGGATTCCTGCTTACGCTGATTTGTGTGGGAGCTTCTGTTGTGTATATTTCCATCTTTTATCCGCTCGGATAGATTTCGGAAAAGCGCAGAGATGTTCTGCAGCCGGGGGATGTCGGGAAATAGCGTCACTATCCATTAATATAGAAAAAAGATGGCTAACGACAGCCATCTTTTTTTTGCTCCATGTTATAATGGAACTATGCTTAAATAAGATTATTATACCTGCTTGTTTATGATCATTGTAGTTATCGGCGAGATCATTTCCGATGTGTCCAGCATCGTGCGCTGGGTTATGGGAGCATCCATACATAGCACCACCCAAGGAAGGGTCCCCACAATTGATAACCTTTTCAATGTTTTCCATTACAACAGATCTGGGCTTCAGGTTGTATTCAATGATTTCATAATAGTCTTTTAGCATCTTCTGTATCATGTTCATGAGACTATTATGTAGCAAAGCGAAGACAAAAACTCCCTTGCCCCTCAAAATTGAGGGGCAGGGGAGTTGAGATGCCAAAGGCATTTTTTAATTTACTCTGGATCAACTTTGCGGAAGACGAAGCTTATTTTGCTTCATCCAGCTTGAATCCGAAATATTTTACGGAATTGTTGTAGCAGATGCCTTTGATGATCTCTTCCAGAGCCTTCATATCTGCCGGATATTCTCCGTCATCAACCCAGCCACCGATCAGACGGCAGAGGATACGACGGAAATACTCATGTCTTGTGTAGGACAGGAAGCTTCTGGAGTCGGTCAGCATACCAACGAAGTTGCCGAGGCAGCCTAAGTTGGCCAGGGAGATCATCTGATCGGTCATACCTACCTTGTGATCATTGAACCACCATGCGGAACCCTGCTGGATCTTGCCCGGGAATTTCTCCTGGAAGCAGCCCAGGATGGTGCCGATGGAAGCATTGTCGTTGGGGTTCAGGGAGTAGATGATGGTCTTCGGGATCTCGTTGGTAGCGCTTAATGCGTTCAGGAAGTCAGCCATCTCTGCGCTTGGAGCGTAGTTGTTGATGCAGTCGAAGCCGGTGTCAGGACCCAGCTGCTCAAACATATAAGCGTTGTTGTCACGCTTGCATCCGTAATGAAGCTGCATGATCCATCCCATCTTTGTATATTCTTTCGCAACGAACAGCATGAAAGCGGTCTTGTACTTTAATTCTTCCGCACGGGTAATAGTCTCGCCCTTTAAGCCCTTCTTCAGGATAGCGTCAACCTCCTCGTCGGAAGCGGGAGCGAACATTACATACTCCAGAGCATGGTCGGATACGCAGCAGCCCATGGAAGCGAAGAATGCCATACGGTTCTTCAGAGCCTCCTTTAAGGATGCGAGATCAGTAACCTGAATGCCGCTGACCTCAGACAGCTGTGCGATATACTCTGCGAAGGTTGGCTTCTCAACGTTCATAGCCTTGTCCGGTCTCCATGCAGGCAGAACCTGAACATCGAAGGTGGGATCTTCAGCAATCTTCTTATGCCACTCCAGAGAGTCTACCGGGTCATCGGTGGTGCAGATCAGGGTAACGTTGGACTGTTTGATCAGGTTACGGACAGTCATGGAATCCTCCTGCAGCTTTGCATTGCACAGGTTCCATACTTCCTCAGCGGTGTCGCCGTTTAAATAGCCGTCATAGCCGAAATATCTCTTCAGCTCCAGATGGCTCCAGTGATACAGAGGATTGCCGATCAGCTTCGGAAGTGTCTCAGCCCATGCCTGGAATTTCTCTCTGTCGGTGCCGTCGCCGGTTACATACTTTTCATCTACGCCGTTGGAGCGCATCTGACGCCATTTGTAATGATCGCCGCCCAGCCATACCTGGGTAATGTTGTCAAACTTACGGTCCTCATAGATTTCCTTCGGATTGATATGGCAGTGATAGTCAAGAATCGGCGTATGCTCCGCGAACTCGTGATACAGTGTCTTTGCCATATCGCTGGATAATAAGAAATCCTTGTCCATAAACTGTTTCATCTCTAAAAGTCCTCCTTAATGAATTAAAAATTTGTGGTTTTCCTTTTTATTAAGTCAGAGGCGATCGTGGTCCGACTGGGCACGTTTACACCGCTGAAAACCCCCATAAGCGTGTTGATGGTTGTGGTACACAGCGCTTCCACCTTGCTGTCCACCGATGTGATCTCCGGATCCGTGCACCGGGACAGGAGAGAATTGTTGTAGCCGATGAT
>JALFHZ010000002.1 GCA_022776445.1 Lachnospiraceae bacterium | reverse complement strand
GTTCGATGAACTGACCCATGACCTGATCGAAAAGACTGCTGTTCCGGTACAGAATGCACTGAGAGACGGCGGTGTGACCACCAGCGAACTGGGCAAGGTACTGTTAGTAGGCGGTTCCACCCGTATGCTGGCAGCACAGGATAAAGTAAAATCCCTGACCGGCAAGGAGCCGAACAAGTCTCTGAACCCGGATGAGTGTGTGGCAATCGGTGCTGCAATCCAGGGCGGTAAGCTGGCTGGTGATGCAGGCGCAGGGGATATCCTTCTGCTGGATGTTACTCCTCTGTCTCTGTCCATTGAGACCATGGGCGGCATTGCAACCAGACTGATTGAGAGAAATACGACTATCCCGACCAAGAAGAGCCAGATCTTCTCTACCGCAGCTGACAACCAGACCGCAGTAGATATCCACGTGGTACAGGGTGAGCGTGAGTTTGCCCGCGACAACAAGACCCTCGGACAGTTCCGCCTGGATGGTATCCCGCCGGCAAGAAGAGGTGTTCCGCAGATTGAGGTTACCTTTGATATTGATGCAAACGGTATTGTAAATGTATCCGCGAAGGATCTGGGTACCGGTAAGGAACAGCATATTACGATTACTTCCGGCTCCAACATGTCTGATGCAGATATCGAGAAGGCAGTGAAGGAAGCTGCTGAGTTTGAAGCTCAGGATAAGAAGAAGAAAGAGGGCATCGACGCAAGAAATGATGCAGACTCCATGGTATTCCAGACTGAGAAGGCTCTGGAAGAGGTTGGCGATAAGATCGCTGCTTCTGACAAGTCTGCAGTTGAGGCTGACCTGGCAGCACTGAAAGAGGCAATTAACCGTGCTCCGATCGATCAGATGACGGATGCGCAGGTTGAGGATATCAAGGCCGGCAAGGAAAAACTGATGAAGAGTGCTCAGGCACTGTTCGCAAAGGTTTATGAGGCATCACAGGCAGCAGGTGCAGGTGCTCAGGGTGCAGGCCCGGATATGAGCGGTGCAGCAGGCAGCGCTTCCACCGGCAAGGCAGATGATGATGTCATCGATGGAGATTTTAAGGAAGTCTAAAAATTAGAAGATAACAGCGGAAGGCTGGCGCAATCTTCGGGCAGCGACGCTGCCCGGGGAGAGCGACAGCCATTTCGGCGTGGAAAGGGAACCAGTCATGGCGGAGAGTAAAAGAGATTATTATGAAGTCTTAGGAGTTGCGAAAGATGCAGATGACGCCGCACTGAAAAAAGCATACCGCAGTCTCGCCAAGAAGTATCATCCGGACAGCAATCCGGGGGATAAAGAGGCAGAACAGAAATTTAAGGAGGCATCCGAGGCGTACAGTGTCTTAAGTGATCCGGAGAAGAGACGCCAGTATGATCAGTTCGGCCATGCAGCCTTTGAAGGCGGTGCTGGCGGCGGAGCCGGCGGATTCGGCGGCTTTGATTTCAACGGCGCAGATATGGGAGATATATTCGGAGACATATTCGGAGATATTTTTGGCGGAGGCAGAAGCCGCAGCAGTCAGTATCAGGGCCCGATGCGCGGAGCAAATGTGAGAACCGCGATCCGTATTACCTTTGAAGAAGCGGTATTCGGATGCGAGAAGGAAATTGAGATCAATTTCAAAGAAGAGTGCGGAACGTGCCATGGTACCGGAGCGAAGGCAGGCACTTCTCCGGAGACCTGTCCGAAATGTAATGGTAAAGGCAAGATCATGTACACGCAGCAGTCCTTCTTTGGTCAGGTGCAGAATGTTCAGACCTGTCCGGAGTGCGGCGGCAAGGGCAAGGTGATCCGTGAAAAATGTGCGGATTGCTACGGCACCGGCTATATCACCAGAAAGAAAAAATTCAAGGTTTCAATTCCTGCCGGTATTGACAATGGCCAGGCGATTCGTCAGCCGGGAGGAGGAGAACCCGGTACGAATGGCGGCGAGCGCGGAGATCTGCTGGTTGAGGTTGCAGTATCCCAGCATCCGGTATTCAAGCGTCAGGATACCAGCATTTATTCCACAGTTCCGATCTCTTTTGCTACGGCTGCACTGGGTGGTCCGATCCGTATCAAGACGGTTGACGGTGAAGTAGAGTATGAGGTAAAGGCCGGTACTCAGACCGATACCAGAGTACGCCTGCGCGGCAAAGGTGTTCCGTCTCTGAGAAACCGTAATGTGCGCGGTGATCATTATGTGACACTGGTTGTACAGGTTCCGGAACGCATGACTGAGGCACAGAGAGAGGCTCTGCGCAGATTCGACGCAGTGATGCGCGGGGAAGAGCCGGAAGGCGGAGAAAAGCATAAGAAAAAAGGATTTTTCAGCAAATAAGAAAACTTATAAATACTCATAAGAAAAAACAATAAAAAGGCGTTTGGCAAGAAAAATGCCGATAATTGAATAATTTTTTCACAAGCTAATGCAGCCCGTTATGTGGCTGCATTTCTTTTGTTTCCCTTTTGATGCAGAGATTTTCCTGCAAAAATTTATCTGTAAAATCAGATTGTTTTTTTACAAAAACAAGGAAAAAAAATCTCGTTTTTTTATTAACAGAAAAATACGCCCAAAACTGTAATTTTGGGCGTATTTTTGAAAAAAATCCAATCGTTATACTGTATACAATATGTAATTTGCAATTGTATCAGCTTTTGAATTGTGTTATACTAATACCGATGACAAAGCCCGTGTTTTGTCGAGAGAAGTATAAAATGTATAGAAAGAGGGTAAAGGTTCATGGGATTGGCTACATTTAAAGGCGGCGTTCATCCTTATGAGGGAAAAGAACTGTCCGAGAACAAGCCGGTACAGATCCTGATGCCGAAGGGTGAGATGGTTTATCCGATGTCTCAGCATATCGGCGCACCTGCTACACCACTGGTGAAGAAAGGTGACAAGGTTCTGGCAGGCCAGAAAATTGGCGAAGCGAGCGGCTTCATTTCTGCTAATGTTATCTGTTCTGTATCCGGAACAGTAAAGGCGATTGAGCCAAGACGGGTTGCCAACGGCACAATGGCAAACTCCATTATCGTTGAAAACGACGGAGAGTATACGACAGTAGAAGGTCTGGGAGCAGATCGTGATCCGGCAACACTCTCCAAGGAAGAAATCCGAGCAATTGTCAAAGAGGCCGGAATCGTAGGTCTGGGTGGTGCAGGATTCCCGACACATGTAAAATTAACTCCGAAGGATGAGAATGCGATTGATTACATTCTGGTCAATGGTGCGGAGTGTGAGCCGTATCTGACTTCCGACTATCGCATGATGATGGAAGAGCCGGAGAAGATTGTCGGCGGTCTGAAGGTGATTCTTCAGCTGTTTGATAAGGCGAAGGGCGTGATCGGTATTGAGAACAACAAGCCGGAAGCGATCAAAAAGCTGAAAGAAATGGTGAAGGACGAGCCTCGTATCGAAGTGTGTGAGCTGCTGACCAAGTATCCGCAGGGCGGTGAGCGTTCCCTGATCAACGCGATCACCGGTAGAAAGGTCAATTCCTCCATGCTTCCAGCTGATGCAGGCTGTATCGTAGACAATATCGATACGGTGATTGCAATTTACATGGCTGTCTGCAAGACCACTCCTCTGATGAGAAGAATCGTAACTGTGACCGGTGATGCGATCGTCGATCCGCGCAACTTCAATGTCAAGATCGGTACCAATATGCAGGAGCTGATTGATGCGGCAGGCGGCTTCAAGAGTGAGCCGGAGAAAGTCATTGCCGGAGGTCCTATGATGGGCATGGCGATGTTCGACCTGAACATCCCGATTACCAAGACCAACTCCGCATTGCTTTGTCTGACCAAGGATGAAGTTGCGGCTAATGAGGAGACTCCGTGCATCCGCTGCGGTAAGTGCGTGAGCGCATGCCCAAGCCACATTGTACCGGTTATGATGATGAAGGCTGCTCTGAAGAGAGACTGTGAGGAGTTTGAGAAATTAAACGGTATGGAATGTATGGAATGCGGAAGCTGTACCTATGTCTGCCCGGCTAAGAGACCTCTGACCCAGGCATTCAAGGATATGAGAAAACTGGTTATGGCTAACCGGAGAAAGAAAGCGTAGGAGGGGAGTAAGTCATGGGTAAATTATTAAATGTTTCATCATCCCCGCACGTACGGAGCAAAGAGACCACCCAGAGCATTATGCTGGATGTCTGCATCGCTATGCTGCCGGCAACTGCGTTCGGTGTTGTACAGTTTGGCATCAACGCACTGCTGGTACTGATCGCTACGGTTGTTGCCTGCGTGCTGAGTGAATATGTATTCGAAAAGGTTACAAAGAAACCGATCACGATTTGTGATCTGAGTGCAGTGGTTACCGGTATGATTCTGGCACTGAACTGTCCGGCAAGCATCCCGCTGTGGATTCCGATGCTGGGTGGTGTGTTTGCGATTGTAGTTGTAAAGCAGCTGTATGGCGGACTTGGACAGAACTTCATGAACCCGGCTCTGGCAGCAAGATGCTTCCTGCTGATTTCCTTTGCCGGCAAGATGTCCAACTTCACCCTGGACGGCTGGACCGGTGCAACTCCGCTGGCAGTACTGAAGAACGGCGGCGAGGTAGATCTGGCTGCTATGTTCATCGGTAAGATTCCGGGAACCATCGGTGAGGTTTCCGTCATTGCCCTTCTGATCGGTGCGGCTTATCTGGTATTTAAGAAAGTAATTACGCTGCGGATTCCGGTTACATATATCGCAACCGTAGCTGTGTTTACACTTATTTTCGGTGGCTTTGATATCAACTATACGCTGGCTCATATCTGCGGCGGCGGTCTGATCTTCGGTGCATTCTTCATGGCAACAGACTATGTTACCAGCCCGATCACTCCAAAGGGACAGATTGTGTTTGGTATTCTGCTGGGTGTACTGACCGGACTGTTCCGTATGTTCGGCGGTTCTGCAGAGGGTGTTTCTTATGCAATCATCATCAGCAACCTGCTGGTTCCGCTGATTGAAAGATTTACCCTTCCGGTAGCATTTGGAAAGGAGGGCAAGAAGTCATGAGTAAAGGCGGATTTATGAAAGATGCCCTGATCCTGTTTGCAATCACCCTGGTTGCAGGTGCATGTCTGGGCGGTGTATACGGAGCAACAGAGGCTCCGATTGCGGCGGCAAATCTGGCAGCAAAAGAGGCTGCTTACCGTACGGTACTTCCGGAGGCAGCAAGCTTCGACGGAGCCGGCATGGAGGAAGCTCTGGCAGCAGGCAATGCTGAGGTATCCGGTCTGGGTTACGGCAATGTGACTGTTGATGAGGCTGTAACGGCAACGGATGCTTCCGGCGCACAGGTGGGTTATGTAGTGACCTCTACTTCCAAGGATGGTTACGGCGGCGCAATCACTGTTTCTGTTGGTATTCTGGCAGACGGAACGGTTAACGGTATTGAATTCCTGACCATCGGCGAGACTGCAGGTCTTGGTATGAACGCTACTAAGCCGGAATGGAAGGCTCAGTATGCAGGCAAGAATGTGGATGCATTTGTGGTAACGAAGAGCGGTGCGTCTGCAGATAATGAAATCGACGCAATCGGTGGTGCAACGATTACTTCAAATGCAGTTACCGGTGCAGTCAATGCGGCAGTTTATTTCGTAAAGAACTGCCTGGCACAGTAGGAGGTGGGAAGCATGAACAAATGTATCGAACGTTTATATAACGGTATTATTAAAGAAAACCCAACCTTCGTCCTGATGTTAGGTATGTGTCCGACGCTGGCAGTTACAACCACTGCAATCAACGGTGTCGGCATGGGCCTGTCCACGACGGCAGTTCTGGTGTTTTCCAACCTGATTATTTCCATGCTGCGTAAGATTATTCCGGATCGTGTACGTATTCCGGCATACATTGTTATCGTAGCATCTCTGGTTACCATCGTTCAGCTGCTGCTGCAGGCATATGTTCCGAGCCTGTACAACTCTCTGGGTATTTTTATCCCGCTGATCGTTGTTAACTGTATCATCCTGGGCCGTGCTGAGGCATATGCAGCAAAGAATGGTCCGGTTGAATCTGCATTCGATGGTATTGGTATGGGCCTTGGTTTTACCGTAGGTCTGACCTGCATCGCAATTTTCCGTGAGATCCTGGGCGCAGGTTCTGTGTTCGGTATGGAGTTTATTCCGGAAGATTTCCGCATCACCATCTTTGGTCTGGCACCGGGTGCATTCTTTGTACTGGCTGGTCTGACTGCACTGCAGAACAAATTCAAAGCTCCATCAGCAACCAACGGCTCTGTTCCTCAGTCCAAGCTGGCTTGCGGCGGTAATTGCATGAACTGCACCGGTTCTGCATGTATGGCAAACCACACCACACTTGAGACCCTTAGAATTCAGGCAGAAGAGGAAGCGCTTGCAGCAAAGAAAGCTGCTCTGGCGAAGAAAGAAGCCGAGATGAAAGCTAAGATGGAAAAGAAAGACGAATAGGAGGGGCCGTGTAAATGAAAGAGTTAATTTTAGTAATCGTAGGCGCGGCTCTGGTGAACAACATCATCCTGAGCCAGTTCCAGGGACTCTGCCCGTTCCTTGGTGTTTCCAAGAAGGTAGATACCTCCATTGGTATGGGTGGCGCCGTTATTTTCGTTATCGTACTTGCATCCGCGGTTACCAGCCTGATTTACAGCTTTGTTCTGGTTCCGCTGAATGTTACCTATCTGCAGACCATCGCATTTATTCTGGTCATCGCAGCTCTGGTACAGTTTGTTGAAATGTTCCTGAAGAAAAGCATGCCGTCTCTGTATCAGGCACTGGGTGTATTCCTTCCGCTGATCACGACCAACTGTGCAGTTTTGGGTTCTGCATTGACCAACGTTCAGAAAGAATATAACTTCCTGTTCAGCGTTGCAAACGGACTGGGTACTGCTGTTGGTTTTACCATTGCAATTGTATTGCTGGCAAGCATCCGTGAGAGCATTGAAGACAATGATATCCCATACAATTTCCAGGGTTCTCCGATCGTTCTGATTACCTCTGGTCTGATGGCAATTGCCTTCATGGGCTTTTCCGGCTTGATTAAATAGGGAGGTAGCGAAGATATGACAGGTTTGCTTTTAGCGGCAGGCATCATTGGTGCAATCGGTATTGTAATCGGTGTACTTCTGGGCGTTGCCAGTGAGAAGTTTAAAGTAGAAGTAGATGAAAAAGAGATCCTGGTTCGTGCTGAGCTGCCTGGCAATAACTGCGGCGGCTGCGGTTATCCGGGATGTGACGGTCTGGCAAGTGCGATCGCTGCCGGCAAGGCAGCAGTGAATGCCTGCCCGGTAGGCGGTCCGGCAGTTGCAGATCGTATTGCAGCCATCATGGGCGTTGAGAGCGGAAGCTCTGAGAAGAAAGTTGCTTTTGTAAAATGTAAAGGTACCTGCGATAAGACCAGAGTACAGTACAACTATTTCGGTATCGATGACTGTTCCAAAATCGCGGTGGTTCCGGGTGCAGGTGAGAAAGCCTGCGCATACGGATGTATGGGATATGGTTCCTGTGTGAAAGCCTGCGCATTTGATGCAATTCACGTAGTAGATGGCGTTGCAGTTGTGGACAAGGAAAAGTGCGTAGCCTGCGGTAAGTGCGTGGCTACCTGTCCGAATCATCTGATTGAGCTGGTTCCTTATTCTGCTGAGCATCTGGTACAGTGTTCTTCCCATGACAAGGGCAAGGATGTCAAGGCAAAATGTGATGCCGGCTGTATCGCATGTACGCTTTGCACCAAGCAGTGTGAGTTTGACGCAATCCATATGGATAATAATGTTGCAGTGATTGATTATTCCAAGTGCACCAACTGCGGTAAGTGCGCAGCAAAGTGCCCGGCGAAGGTTATTCTGTAGGCAGTTAAAAACGGTATGTGGCTTAGAAAGCAGCATACCGTTTTTTTCTGTTTTTGAATGAAAAATATTACTATTAAAGTAATAAATAATAAAATATGACATGGAAATCTATGGAATTCAAAACTATTTACATTCATTTGTAAATCATGTATCATAAAACCATCAAAGAAATCAGAAAAAAAGAAAAGGGGAAAACGTTATGAAAACATTTAATGTATGTATCGTTGGTGGTGGAAGTACTTATACTCTGGGATTTTTGAAATCCTTCGTACGGCTCAGAGAAGAGTTCCCGCTGAAGAAGCTGGTTCTGTTTGATATTGACGCTGAGCGTCAGGAGCCGATCGGCAAGTACGGTGAGATCCTGTTTAAAGAAAGATTCCCGGAGCTGGACTTCTCCTACACGACCGACATCAAAGAGGCTTATGAGGGTATGGACTTCGTATTCATGCAGATGCGTGCAGGCGGACTGCAGATGCGCCGCGAGGATGAGCACATTCCGTTAAGCATGGGTATGATCGGTCAGGAAACCTGCGGAGCAGGCGGTATGGCTTATGGCCTCAGATCCTGCGTAGACATGATCAAGGCTGTACATGATATCCGTAACTACGCTCCGAATGCTTGGATTCTGAACTACTCCAATCCGGCAGCAATCGTTGCTGAGGCACTGCGCAGAGAGTTCCCGGATGACAAGCGCATCCTGAACATCTGTGATCAGCCGGAGAACGTTGTTCGTTCCGTAAGCCGTCTGCTGGGCTGCGACTGGGAGGATCTGGATCCGGTATACTTCGGCCTGAACCACTATGGATGGTTTACTCATATCTATGATGTACATACCGGTGAGGATCTGCTTCCGAAGGTTCGTGAGACTGTGAAAGAAAAAGGATTCCTGCCGCAGGATGCTGAGCAGAGAGATCAGTCCTGGCTGGATACCTACGGAATGGTTCAGACTATTCTGGCTGATTTCCCGGAGTTCCTGCCGAATACTTACGACCAGTACTATCTGTATCCGGAGTATAAAGTGAGCCATTTGAATCCGAACTTTACCCGTGCAGATGAGGTTATGGCAGGCAGAGAGAAACGTGTATTTACCGAGTGCGCAGAAGTCATTAAAGAAGGCAAGCTGGGTGACCGCTTCCATGCTATTTCCGATGCTCATGCAGAGATGATGATCAAGGTTGCAGAGGCAATCGCATATAACAAGAATGACCGTCACATCCTGATCGTTGAAAACAATGGTGCAATTGCAAATATGCAGGATGATGCTATGGTAGAGGTAGTATGTGAACTGGGTATCAACGGACCGAGACCGATGCGTGTCGGCAATATTCCGCAGTTCTATCTGGGTCTCCTGGTAAATCAGGTTTCCTGTGAGAAGCTGATCGTAGATGCATATTTCGAGAATTCCTATCAGAAGGCACTGCAGGCATTCACTCTGAACCGTCTGATCAACGACGCTAAGAAGGCAAGAAAAGTACTGGATGCTTTAATTGAGGCAAACAAGGGGATGTGGCCGGAATTAAAGTAAATACAACAAATAAAAGAAAATGTACTACGGGAGAGGATTACATCATGGGGAAAAAGAATAAGATTATGGACTTTTTCTCTGCCCTTGGGCGGAGCTTACTGATGCCGGTTGCAGCACTTGCTGCATGCGGCATCGTGCTGGGACTGTCTTCTGCACTGATGAAGGCGCAGGTAGTAGCGGCAGTACCGATTCTGAATCAGACATTTGTACATTTCATTATTTACACGCTGAACAAGGTATCTGGCGTTGTATTCTCACAGATTCCGGTTCTGTTTGCAATTTCTATTTCTTTCGGACTTGCGACAGATGAGAAAGAGATTGCGGCATTTGCAGGATTTATCGGATATTATACCTTCCTGGTGGCGTCCAAATGTATGATTGACGCAGGATTTATGGATTTCAGCGCACTGAAAATTTCCAGCATCCTGGGCGTTGAGACTATGGATATGGGTGCTGTGGCAGGTATCATTACCGGTCTGGTGACGGCAAAGCTGCACAACAAGTACCATAAGGTGCAGTTCCCGGTAGCAATTTCCTTCTATGGCGGCAAACGTTTCGTAGCTTTAGTTGTAATGATGGCAATGGCAGTGGTTGGTCTGATCGCTCCGCTTGTATGGGAACCGGTGTCGGTTGTCATCAACGGCGCAGGCAGCCTGATCTCTTCCACCGGTCTGGCAGGTGTGTTCGTATACGGTTTCCTGGAGAGACTGCTGATTCCGACCGGTCTGCATCATGTCCTGAACGGTATTTTCCGTACCACTGCAATCGGTGGTGTGTATCAGGGAGTAGAAGGATGTCTGAATATCTTCCTTCAGTTCATTGATAAAGTAGACATTCATGAGCTGGCACCATTCACCGTGTTCCTTGGACAGGGTAAGATGCCGATGATGATGTTCGGTCTGTCCGGCGCAGCACTGGCAATCTACCAGACAGCTCCGGCAGAAAAGAAAGGCAAAGTAAAGGCATTGATGATTGCCGGTGTTGCTGCAAGCGTAGTTTCCGGTATCACAGAGCCGATGGAGTTCTCCTTCATGTTCGTTGCACCTCCGCTGTTTTTGTTCCATGCAGTGATGGGCGGTCTGTCCTTCATGCTGATGGCAGCATTTAAAGTAATCATTGGAAACACCGGCGGCGGTCTGATCGATTACTTTATCTGGGGTGTATTCCAGCCAGGTTCCAACTGGTACTGGGTATTGATCGTGGGACCGTTCTTCTTCGTAATTTACTACTTTGTATTCAAAACGTATCTGACGAAAAAGAATCTGTCCATCGATGTATCGGATGATGAGGAAGAAAGCGGAAGCAGCAAGACATCTTCCGGTTCCATGGATGAGAAGAATCGTGAGAAGGCAGCAAGAATCATCGAAGGTCTCGGCGGTTTTGAGAATATCGGTGTGGTAAACAACTGTCTGACCAGACTTCGTGTGGATATCAAGGACATGTCTCTGGTAAACGAGGAACTGCTTAAGAAAACAGGCGCTATGGGATTTGTGAGATCCAGTGATACGCATATTCAGGTCATCTACGGACCGAAGGTTGAACGGATTGCTTCTGATGTAAGAGAAATCATGAAATATTAAGCACAGTTTTGGGGAGTATCGAGATAAAAAGACGGGAACTGATTCCGGTAACATGGAGTCAGCTCCCGTCTTTTGTATTGTTTTCATGTATTTCTGCCACCAGCTCGATGAGAAGCTGAATAATCGTAAAGATGCCGATGCGGGGATTGATGTCAACGTGGTGATATTCCTCATTCTTGTCGTTGGTACACATCCAGATTGTACTGTAGGGAATCAACGGACTGGTATCCTCACAGGTAAGCAGAATAGTGACTGCGTTGCGTTCCTTGGCACGCTGGAAGACCGGAAGATAACGGATCGCGTCTCCGTGCGCCGTGATAATCAGAAGTACGGATCCGGGTGTAATTTCATAGATCAGGCCGTTTAACAGGCGCTGCCATTCAATCAGAATGGAAGGGTAATCCAGAGTGTTCAGGATGGTCTGCAGGTAGCGGGCAGCCAGGGAACTCAGGTAGGACCCGTAAATATAGACGGGAGCATCCCCGGTCAGAAGGTTCGCGATCTGTTCCAGTTTTTTCTGATCGATGGCATCCATGTTGTCTTTGAACAGAGCAAGAGTATGTGAGATCAGATCGTCAGAAGCGATAGCCGGTGACCGCAGTTCCTTCAGTTCACTTCGTACCTGGTATTTGAACTCGTTGAAGCCGCGGAGCCCCAGCTTCTGGCAGAAGCGGACAATCGTGGCATTGGAGGTGTACAGTTCGGAACTCAGACGGTTTAAGTCCGTGTGGATCGCAGAAGGGAGATGCGTCTCAAAATAAGTCAGAATTTCCTGTTCTGTATTTGTCAGTGTCATGCGGTGTGCTTTTTCAAACAGTGGTATCATGGAAGCCTCCCTGGCGTTTGTATTGAAGATAACAGCGGATGATAATATGGATGACATAAAATACCGGGAGACGGGAGGTGAACTCTGCGCCCCGGTTTTCGCGCTGGTTGGTGAAAAAACGGAAACTGATGGTTCCCAGATCTGCCACGACATTGTTGGTGTAGGGGGTAATGGTCAGGATCGGGATGTGATTCATGCTGGCCAGTTTGCCCAGACGGATCGTCGGCTCGAAGGTGCCGGTGGCACTGATCAGGATCAGCAGGCAGTTGGAGTTGAGGTGCTGCAGAATGTGCGTGGCCATCTTGGCGGATTCGAGCAGGTATACGTTCTGCCGTCCGATGGAAACCAGCAGCTTTTCAAAATAATTGCTCAGAATGGAGGTGATACCTCCCGGAGCCCAGATATAGATCGGGCAGCCGCTGTCAAAGTAGCGAAATGTGCGCATCAGCTGATCCTCGGAGATCAGACTGGAGGTACCTTCCATGTTGAAATTGAGCATGTCCATGTATCTGGAGATATTAAAATCCTGCTGTCCGGCGGGCTCAGATGGTTTTTCTTTTTCTTTCGCCTGACTGCGGAGCATGTATTTGAATTCGGCAAATCCGGAATAGCCCAGCTTTCTGCAGAAACGCAGCACAGTGGAGGTGGAATAGGATACCTGAGAAGAAAATTCCTGTATGCTCATATTCAGGATGGTCTCGCCATGTTCGTAGACAAATTTTAAAATATTCAGTTCATTGGCACTCAGGCTTTTGATGACGGCGTCATCCAGATGAAGCGTGATCATGGAAGTCTCCTTTCGCGAGGATGAAATACAAGGCTTTTTTGACCCTGATATCATCATAGCTCACAAAGAAAATATTTGCAAGCAAAGGTCTCTGCAAATCCTGCGGTTTGTGGTATACTGATGGAAGCAGAAGGGCAGGCGGGGGGCTTGCCGGAGATCAGTGAGAGAGGGTTTACATGGGATGAAAGCGGAAACGAGTAACCGGATTACAGAGGGAGTGATCTGGCAGCAGCTTCTTTTATTTTTCTTCCCGATTTTGTTCGGGACGTTTTTTCAGCAGCTTTATAACGCGGCAGATGCGATGATTGTGGGACGTTTCGTGGGAAAGGAGGCACTGTCGGCGGTCGGAGGATCAGCAGGGATGCTGACCAATATGATTGTCGGATTCTTCGTCGGACTTTCTTCTGGTGCGTCTGTGATTATTTCCCAGTATTACGGGGCAAAGCGGCCGGAGATGGTGGGGTATGCGGTACATACATCGATTGCCTTCAGTATTGCGGCAGGCATCATCATGATGGCGGCGGGAATCATTCTGGCACCGTGGATGCTGACTGCCATGGGAACGCCGGAGGATGTGATGGCACCGTCCATTCTTTATCTGAGAATTTATTTCCTGGGAATGGTCGGAAATCTGGTCTATAATACCGGAGCGGCGATTCTGAGGGCGGTGGGAGATTCCAAACGACCGCTGTATTTTCTGATCATAAGCTGCCTGACCAATATACTGCTGGATGTGCTGTTTGTGATCGTATTTCGTCTGGGTGTGATGGGCGCGGCGTGTGCTACGATTCTGTCGCAGCTTCTGAGCGCATCTATGGTGACCGTGTGTCTGATGCGCACTGCGGATATGCACCGGCTGATCTGGAAACAGGTGCGGCTGGATGCACGGATGCTGAGACGGATCATCCGGATCGGATTTCCGGCCGGAGTACAGTCTGTTATGTACGGGCTTTCCAATGTGATTGTTCAGTCCGGTATTAACTCGCTGGGGACGGATTCGGTGGCGGCCTGGGCAGCATACAGCAAGATCGACAGTGTTTTCTGGATGATGGTCAACTCCTTCGGTATTGCAGTGACCACGTTTGTGGGGCAGAATTATGGCGCGGGCAAGATGGATCGTGTGCGCGGCGGTGTGCGGAGCTGTATGAAAATGACGCTGGCAGCTTCTGCGCTGATGTCCTGGCTGATCTACAACTGGGGGATTTTCGGGTATGAGCTGTTTACTTCGGATGCAGAGGTGATTCGGATTGGTATTGCGATGATGCAGTATCTGGCACCGACCTATGTAACGTATGTTGCGATTGAGGTGCTTTCCGGCTCGCTGCGCGGAGTCGGGGACTGCTGGGTACCGATGATGCTCTGCATGATCGGAATCTGCGCGATTCGTGTCGGATGGATTCTGTTTGCGGTTCCGTTGAAGAGAGATATGTATCAGATTATGTTCTGTTATCCGCTGACCTGGGTTGTGACGACGATTCTGTTTGTGGTGTATTATCTGGGGTTCAGCAGATTGAAGGCAACGAAACAAAGGATAACATGATTTTATAAAAAAGGCAGGGGTTTTTTTGATTCGAATATTTCAGGCGTTTTTATTCTCTGCTCTGCTTCTCGGCATGTCCGGCATGCAATCCTGGGCAGGAAGCTGGGATGCGCAGGTGGAAGCGTATTTAGGGAGCGCGGAAAAACAGAAAATGGAGCAGGAGGCTCATGCAGCGGCGGCGGAAGGGCGCGTGATGGTGTACTGGACGGCTCCGGAGGATGAAGCAGGGAATCCGGCAGAGCGGATTTATGATGGCATCCCGAATGGAGCATGTTTTTACAGCTCTCAGGATCCGGTCTGGCAGCCGGTTGTACAGCAGACGGTTTATCCGAATTCTGTGCATCAGGTCGGCGGTGAGAACGGAAGCGTGTATGTCAGCTGGAACAACGGACGGGGAATTCTGTTCCCCTATACGGAGGAACGTTATCAGGCCATTCGGGCAGAAGTACAGGCGTTCCGGCAAAATCACACCTGGGCAGGTATGACGGATTTTGAGAAAGAGATGCAGATCATCCAGTATCTGGTGGCGCATGTCTCATATCCGTACAGGCGATACCGATCCGGGCAGGATACCACGGACGATCATTCGGTGTATGGAGCATTGGTGCTGGGAGAAGCCGTGTGTGAAGGATATGCAGAAGCGTTTTGCTGGCTGGCGGATGCCTGCGGGCTGGAAACCAGGTTTCTCACCGGATCCTATCATGGGGAATCGCACAGCTGGAACATGGTGAAGCTGGAAGGGCACTGGTATCATGTGGATCTCAGTGCGGATGATCCGGTTGTCAATGGTTCCTCTGCCAATGGTTTTGGCTGGGGCAGGCTATGGAACCGTTATCTCAATCGAACCGATGCGGAGTTTGGCAAAGATCATGTCTGGGAGCCGCTGTCGGATGCCGCGTGCGTGTCAGAATTTTATGGACCGGATGCAGTGACGGAATATCTTCATTGAGGATTCCGCCGCTGTATCCGGTCCTTTTTGCCTGTTTTTTACTTTCCGGCAATGGAGCGCAATGCCTGCAAAAATGCATCTGTGCCGTCCTGTCTGGTTGCCCAGGAGGTGACCAGACGGATGCAGGTGTGATGTTCGTCAATCACGGCCTGCCGGGAAAAGAGGAAATCCTTTTCCAGTTTATCTATAACATCGTTCGGGAAAACAGGAAACAGCTGATTGGTTGTGGAGTTCCAGTGAAAACCGTAACCGCAGTCTGCAATACCCGTTCTCAGCTGATCCGCCATCTCATTGGCGTGTTCTGCCATTTCATAAAACAGATTGTTCTGGAACAGCTCTTCGAACTGAATGCCCAGAAGCCAGCCCTTTGCCAGCATGGCTCCGTGCTGTTTGATCAGGAAGCGGAAATCCGGTTTCAGATCCGGATGCATGATTATGAGTGCTTCTCCGAACAGAGCACCGTTCTTTGTGCCTCCGATATAAAATAAGTCGGTCAGACGGGCAATATCGGCAAGCGTCAGGTCATTGGCGCGGCTGGTTAATGCGGCTCCCATGCGTGCACCGTCCAGGAAAAGATACAGATTGTGCTGTCTGCAGAATGTGGAAATCGCTTCCAGCTCCGCTTTGGTGTATTGGGTTCCAACCTCAGTTGCATTGGAGATATAGACCATCTTCGGTTGTACCATGTGTTCATCGGTGTGCCAGTCCAGTGCTTGCTGGATATGTGACGGAGTCAGTTTGCCGTCTTCCGTGAGCTGCCCAAGTACTTTGTGGCCTTTGGCTTCTATGGCGCCGGTCTCGTGGACGTTGATATGTCCGGTTTCTGCACAGATGACTGCCTGATAAGGACGAAGGGCAGACATGATGCCCAGCGTGTTGGTCTGCGTCCCGCCGACCAGAATATGAATATCTGCATCTTCGCACTGAATCTCCTGTCTGATCCGTTCTTTTGCATGAGCAGTGTGGGTATCCATGCTGTAACCGTTATTCTGTTCCAGATTGGTTTCCATCATGGCCTGAAGAATGCGCGGATGTGCGCCTTCGCTGTAGTCGTTGTTGAAACTGTAAATCATGGGTGTAAAGCCTCCTTTGTGTCGATTCTCCTATGAAACACGGATTGCTCCGCATGTCATACATTACCCTGGGACCCTGGTATCATCATATAATACGGATGGAGAAATTGCAATGAAATATCAGAATATACAGTTTTTACGTTTGTCATGCGGCATATGACAAATGTCATACAATCGGCAGAAAAGTCATGACATTCGACAGATGTTTTCCGGATCCGCAATTGATACAATAGGATCATCGAAAGGAAATACAAGGAGGTTAAGGTATGAAGTATGTGGTGTTAGTCAGCCATGGCACATTTGCACCGGGACTTCACAGCGTGCTGAAAATGCTGGCCGGAGGAGAACGGGAAGATATTCTGAGTGCAAGCATGGAAGATGGAATGGGGGAAGATGATTTTGTGAAGCGTTTTGAAGCGACAATAGCATCTGTGACAGAAGAGGATGAGATTATTCTGCTTGCGGATATCATCGGCGGCTCTCCGTTGACCAATGCGCTGGATGTGTTATCGCAGAAGGGAATTTTAAACCGGACCATCGCATTTGGAGGAATGAATCTCCCGATGGCATTGACAGCTTCCATGATGAAGGATGTGCTGGATGAAGAGGGGCTGACGGCAAGTCTGATTCAGGAATCCCAGAATGCCATTCAGAAAATGCAGCTGGAATTGAATGACGAGGAAGAAAGCGATATTTAAATTTAAGGAGGAAATGAATATGTCAGTATCTTTTATTCGAGTAGATGATCGTATGATTCATGGCCAGACCTGTACCAGATGGGCACTGGAGTATCCGTGCGACGGACTGGTTGCGGTCAATGATCTGGCGGCAAGCAATCCGGTATTAAAGGCAGCATATAAAAGTGCATCCGGAAAGAAAACCTTTGTGTGGACGATGGATGAGTGGAAAGCAAAATGTCAGAAGGTATTGGACAGTAAGGACCGGTATTTCCTGATTACAAAAAATCCGATCGATATGAAGAGAATTCTGGTAGATCAGGGATTCCAGCCGGGAATTAAGACGGTCATCATCGGACCATGCAATGACAGACCGGGAGCGACCAAACTGGGCAATAACCAGTCCATTACGCAGGAAGAAGCAGAAGCTCTGGAAGCAATCATGCAGAAGGGCTACAGCGTTGAGTTTGCATTATTGAAAGAAGAGGCTATCGGCAACTGGACAAAATTCAGAGGACAGTTTGGATTTAAATAACACGAAGGGTGGAGAATATTATGCAGATTAATATGATACAGGCGGTTTTGCTTGGTCTTTGTGCATGCCTGGCCAGTATGCCCGGCTTAGGCGGAACAACATTTGGTAACTATACACTGGGACGTCCGTTGGTAGCAGGTCTGGTTGTAGGACTGATTCTGGGCGACATACAGACGGGTATCATCGTCGGTGCGGCTATTCAGGTTATTTACATAGCGCTGGTTACTCCGGGCGGAACCGTTTCCGCAGATGTACGTGCAATCAGCTACATCGGTATTCCGCTTTCCATCTGTGCAATCAAAGGCATGGGACTGGATCCGTCTTCAACCGCTGCAAAAGACATGGCAGCAGCTCTGGGCGCAGCAGTAGGTACCCTTGGAACTGTACTGTTCTACGGAACCGCAACCATGAACCTGATCTGGCAGCATATTGGCTGGAAAGCAGTAGAAAAGGGCGATTTCAAGAAACTGTATCTCGTAGATATGGGACTTCCGTGGATTTCCCATCTGGTATGCTCCTTTATCCCGACGGTGCTGATCACTCTGGCAGGCTCCAGCATGGTAGATCTGATGAAGGCATATCTGCCTATGGACGGCATTGCAATGAAAACTCTGTTCACGGTAGGAAGCCTGCTTCCGGCAGTCGGCGTGGCAATTCTTCTGAAACAGGTAGTAAATAAGGCAACCGATTTCCTGACCTTCTTCTTTGGATTTACGCTTGCGGCATGCATGGGTGTGAACCTGATCGGCGCAGCGGTAATCGGTGGATTTTTTGCAGTAATCAATTACAAAGTTCAGATGCTGAAAGTACGTCCTGCAGTGGCAGACGGTTCAGCTTATGATGATGACGAGGAGGATATTTAAAATGAAAAAATTATCACAGAAAACATTAAATAAATCTTTCTTGTCCTGGTTTTATGGTCATCTGACCTGCTTCTCTCAGGAGCATATGCAGACCTTTGGTTATCTGTGTTCCATGCTTCCGATTATAGAAGAACTGTATGATACGAAGGAAGAGCAGAAGGAGGCACTGCAGACTTACACGGCATTCTTCAATACCGAGCCGCAGATTGGTACTCTGGTAGTCGGTATGACTGCCGGTCTGGAGGAGGCAAAGGCGAATGGTGAGCCGATTGATGGTGAGACCATCAATGGTATTCGTGCAGGTCTGATGGGACCTCTGGCCGGAATCGGTGACTCTCTGATCGTAGGAACTCTGATTCCGATTCTGCTGGGTATTGGACTTGGTCTTTCCGGAAACGGATCTCCGCTGGGTGCAATTTTCTACATCATTGTGTGGAATGCCCTGATGTTCTTTGGAATGAAGTTTGCGTATTTCAAAGGCTATGAAATGGGCGGAAAAGCTGTGGAAATGCTCGTTGGTGAGCAGGCACAGGCAATCCGAGATTCTATCATCATGATTGGTACCATGGTAATTGGTGCTGTAGCAGCAAGCTGGATTAATGTTACGACCTCTTTTCAGATTCCGGGCGTAATTAATCTGCAGAGTACATTTGATTCGGTATATCCGAAGCTGCTTTCGGCAGGCACCGTAATTTTCTGCTGGTGGCTGATGACGAAAAAGAAAATTTCCCCCACACTCGTCATGCTGATTCTGGTAGCGATTGCATTTGTTGGTGTACTGCTGGGATTCTTTGATCCAGGTCTGTCTTACTAATCAAGAAGGAGAAGGATGAGAAATGATGTCGGATGCAAGAAAGAGGATGTTGATTCAAGAAGCAAGAATGCAGACAGAGGCGATAGGACGCCTTGGTGTCTGGTGGAGATTTGCGATATCTCTGATGACTCTGGGAATCCTGCTGTGCTTCTGGAGCCTGGTAATACAATTCAGTATTCTGAGGGGAGTATTTGGTATTATACTAACCGTGATTGCCGGAAGCGCTGCATTTCTCATCCAGGTGGGCAGAAAAAATGGCAAAAGAAATGTTGAGAATATTCTGAAAGCAGCTTCAGAGATATAGGAAGGCTGGGAGACACGACGAAGCGTGGCTCCCTGTTTTCCGTATTATCAAAGTGTTTTAACAGGTTTTCTTTAAAAAATAAAGACAACATGTTAAAATGGAATCGGAACACAGATTGGATGAATCACGAGGAAGCAGAGGGTATGAGTATGGGTCAGCGGAAGAAAAAGGGTATTGCTGCCCTGATATTTATGGTGTTGTCAGGAATCGTTTTGACTGCGTGCCTGTATTTTGCAGATGGCCGGTTGCCATGGAAGACGGATACGTACAGAGCGCATCGGTTTGGAGCAACGTACATGACGATGAATAATCCGTTTTATGAGATTATTGATGATGAGATTCGCAACGTTCTGGAGGCACGCGGAGATGTTCTCATTACGCGTGATCCGGCTCTGGATGTAGAAAAACAGATTGCGCAGGTACGGGAGATGATCGAACGGGGAGTAGATGGAATTTTTATCAATCCCGTGGACTGGAAATCCATAGGACCGGCAATTGAGGAAGTGGCGGAAGCGGGAATTCCGATTATCGTTGTGGACAGTGATGTATATGAAGCACAGATGGTTTCCTGCACGGTTCTTTCCGACAATTATCAGGCAGGAGTACAGTGCGCTGAGCATCTGCTTGCAGAGCAGGATGGAGGAAATATTCTGATCCTGACTCACAGCGCAGCCAAGTCAGGTATCGACCGGATTCAGGGATTCAAGGACGCGATAGCGGGGCATGGGGAATTTCACATTCTGGCGGAGGAAGACTGCCTGGGGCAGCTGGAGCTGGCAATGCCGGTGATGGAAAAGCTGTTGAAGGCATATCCGCAGGCGGATGTGGTGATGTGTCTGAATGATCTGGCGGCAATGGGTGCTATGGCAGCACTGAAGGAAAACGGTCAGACCGGGCAGATAGCAGTCTATGGAGTCGATGGTTCCCCGGATGGAAAGTCCATGATCAAGGAAGGAATCATGGAAGCGTCAGCAGCACAGTTCCCGAGACAGATTGGCCGGGCAGCGGCAGAAACGATTTATGAAATACTGGATGGAAAGCAGACTGAACCGGTGGTGCGGATTGAGACGGAATTGATTACCAGAGAAAATCTGGATCAGTATGGAAACGATGGATGGCAGTGAAAAGCAGGGATGAGTATGAGCAAAGAGTGTGTGATTACGAAGCTGCAGCAGATCATTTATGGACTGAATCTTGCAGCGGTATGTTTTGTATCGGGAATTATGATGTACAGCATGTTTAAAATTGTGGATACCATGTATGCGGGACAGTTTCTGCGCATGATCGGCAGACGGCCATGGCAGCCGGAGCTGATGATGGCTGTTGCGGTTATCTGTTATTTCAGTCTGGTATTCTTCAGCTGCCTTGGCCAGACATGCGATCAGAGGGAACGGGAGATCAGAAATGTGATTCTGTTTCTGGAGGTGCTGTTCTGTATTGGCTCTTCCGTTGCGATGAACATGAATTATAATGGTCTGGTGCTGTTGGTAGTAGCGGATATGGTGCGCGGGCAAAAAGGAAGCCGCCAGAAGTTCGTGATGGGAAGTGCGATTATCGGGCTGTATACCATTTTGGATTATAATCTGATGGGAATCCATTTTTCCATGATTCCGCTGGATACGTTCATCTTTTGCTTCAGCACGGGAATCCAGGCCATGATTCGCGGAACAGTCAGCATATTCCGGTCCCTGAATCTGGTGCTGTTTATTCTGTATCTGACGATGCTGATCCAGGGAGAGTATCAGGAGCGAGAGCGTATCCAGAATCTGAACGAGCAGCTGGAAGAGGCCAACCGGAAGCTGAAGCTGTATGCCGAAGAGGCAGAACGCAATGCGGAGACGCGGGAACGCAATCGTCTGGCCAGAGAGATTCATGATACACTGGGGCATGCGCTGACCGGAATTGTGGCAGGGGTGGATGCATGCCTTATGACCATAGACATTTCAACGGAAGCTACCAAAAAACAGCTGGAGAAAATCGGTGATGTTGCAAGACAGGGAATCACAGATGTCCGGCGTTCGGTCAGAAAGCTGAGACCGGATGCGCTGGAAAAACTGGAACTGGAAGATGCGATTACCGGGATGCTGGAAAATCTGGCGGCAACGTCAGGCGTAAAGGTGATGTTTCAAAATCAGGTGAAGCCGTTTCAATTTCATGAGGATGAGGAAGAAGTTATCTATCGTGTGATACAGGAAGCAACTACCAATGCGGTTCGTCATGGGCATGCAGATAAAATATGGATTACGATCACAAAAGAAAATGCATGGCTGACCATTACGGTGAAGGACAATGGGGTCGGATGTGGGGAGATGAAAGAAGGCTTCGGTCTGAAACATATGAAAGAACGTCTGAGTCTCCTGAATGGGACTCTGGAATATAATGGTGAGGACGGATTCCTGATTGTTGCGGGAATTCCCATCCGATGGGGAGAGGAGAAAGGATAACAGATGAAAGAAACAATCAAGATTACGATAGCAGATGACCAGGAACTGATTCGGGACAGCCTGAAAATTGTGCTCTCTGCCAACCAGGATATGGAAGTCATTGACACTGTGGCAAACGGCCGTGAGGTAATACGTTCTGTCAGGGCGGCAAAACCGGATGTCATCCTGATGGATGTGCGGATGCCGGAGATGGATGGTGTTTCCTGTACGCAGATTATCAAGGAAAACTATCCGCAGATCAAGATTATTATTCTGACCACTTTTGATGATGATGAGTATGTGTATAATGCGCTGAAATATGGAGCCAGCGGATATCTGCTGAAGGGGGTGTCCATGGCGGAGCTGTCATCGGCGATTCGTACGGTATACGGCGGAAAAGCCATGATTAACCCGGATATAGCCGTTAAGGTGGTGCGTCTGTTTTCACAGATGGCAAAGGGAAATTATACGATTGAGGTCGATGACCGCAACGTGAGTGAGATCAGCAGAACGGAGTGGAAGGTAATCCAACAGGTGGGATACGGCAGATCCAACAAGGAGATCGCACAGGAGCTGAATTTGTCTGAAGGAACAGTTCGCAATGCGCTCAGTTCCATTTTGAGCAAGCTGAATTTGCGGGATCGTACGCAGCTTGCAATCTGGGCGGTTCAGACAGGCGTTACTACAAGGAATCTGGAACAAATGTAACAAAATGAGGGGACAGATATGAAGAATGGCAGGAAACAGACGGTATGGATGATTATGATAGCCGCAGCTGTTCTGGCAGCAGCGGCATACCGATGTGTCTGGGAGCGAAATTCCGGACGCATTCTCCGTTTCGGTATGCTTGCGGGGAGCTACTGGGAGGTTCCCACCGGAAACTGCTATGAGGTTATTGATGCAGCGATTCAGCGGTTTGAGGCGGCACATCCCGGCGTGCAGGTGGAATACACCAGTGGAATCCGGAAGGAGGATTATCCGGAATGGCTGGCTGAGCAGATTGTAATGGGAACGGAGCCGGACGTGTTTATGATACCGGCAGGGGAGTTTGATACGATTGCCTCTCTGGGAGTGTTGAAGAAGCTGGATGGACTGGCAGAACAGGATGACGGGTTTCAGCCCGAGGATTATTATCAGGGAGCATACGAATCAGGGAAAATTCGTGGAATTCAGTATGCCCTGCCTTATGAAAGTGTCCCGACGCTGATGTTTGTGAATAAGACGCTCCTTGAACGGGAGGGAATCTCCATTCCGGAGGACAACTGGTCATGGGAGGAATTTTTGTCTGTCTGCCGTCAGGTTACAAAGGATACGGATGGCGATGGGAGTATTGATCAGTATGGCTGTTATGATTACGGATGGAAAGAAGCGGCAAATGCAAATGGGGCAGTGCTGTTTGATGAAGCAGGAAGGACAAGTTATTTCGGCAATTCGAAAGTGGAAACAGCAGTGCGGTTTGTCAAGGAACTGAATGCTGCGAATGAAGGATATCTGGTTACCGCGAAAGAGTTTGACAGGGGCAATGTTGCATTCCGGCCGCTGGCATTTTCCGATTATCGGACGTATAAGCCGTATCCGTGGAGAATTAAGAAATATTCTGACTTTGAATGGGACTGTATCCGGATGCCGTCCGGGCCGGATGGAGGAGGCAGGACTGAGTTGGATACACTTTTGATGGGAATCAGCAGCAGAAGCAGGCAGGAGACGCTGGCGTGGGAGTTTCTGAAAGAATTGTGCCATAGTGAAGAAACCCAGGTGCAGCTGCTTGAGGCATCTCAGGGAATGCCGGTGCTTCGGAAAGCCGCGGAATCGGATGCGCTTCAGGATATTCTGGGTGAGGACACACCGGGAAGCAGCAATATGGATGTCACGATTATCAGACAGGTGATGGAGGAGGCAGCGGCTACGCCGAATTTTCGATTGTATCAGTCTGCGATGGACCTTGCGGATGGAGAAATCAGCCGGATGCTTCATGGTGATGTGGCACTGGACAACGGGCTGCTGAAATTACAGAGAGAGGTGAACAGCCTTCTGAGACAGTAGAAGAGGAGTGAGCAGGATGGAACAACAGAAACAATGCACGGAAAAGCTGGACTGCAGGATTATTTTCAGCGATATAGACGGCACACTGCTGGACAGCAGTCATCATGTGCAGAAAGATACCGGAAAAAAGATACTGGAGCTGGAGAAACGGGGCATTCCGTTTATTCTTGTGTCTGCACGGATGCCCGACGGAGTCCGGGTAGTACAGCGGGAACTGAAGACCCACAGTCCGATTGTATGCTACAGCGGCGGTTTGATTCTGGATGAAGGAAATCGTATTTTGCACAGCTGTCAGATGAATCTGAGTCTGGCATCCGAAGTAAAGGAATTGCTGGAGAGAGAATATCCGCGGATCTGCTGCAATACTTACGGAATGAATCGCTGGATCGTGGATGATGATCAGAATCCATGGGTAATCCGTGAAGAGCGGATTACGGAAGGAAAGGCCGATGTCGGAAGAATCCGGCAGGTATTTGCACAGGACGGCGGAATTCACAAATTTCTGCTGATGGGAGAGCCAGAGGATATTCTGGCCGTGGAGCAGAGACTGAGAAACGATTATCCGGAGCTGATGGCTGCCAGATCCAATGCCAATTATCTGGAAGTGATGGATGGTGCAGTGCATAAATCTGTGGGAGTCCGGGTCCTTTGCCGTCATTATGGAATTTCGGAAAATGAGGCAGCCGCTTTTGGCGACGGAGAAAATGATATTGATATGATTCAGGCGGTGCGGTATGGTTTTGCAATGGCGAATGCGCCGGAAACCGTGCGAAGACAGGCAGCTTACTTAACAGGCAGCAACGATGAGGGAGGCATTCTGGATGTTATCCGCAGAATCCGGTGACGGCTGCTGGCAGACATCCGGTGATTATGGATGGGAATTTTAAAATTAAAACCAAGTTGTAAGGATTATCTGTGGGGCGGTCATCGCCTGGCGGAGGAATATGGAAAAGAATGTCCGGGGGAAGTTCTGGCGGAAACTTGGGAACTGTCCTGTCACTCGGACGGCCCTTCATTTATCACGAATGGTGCATACGCAGGGAAAACCCTGCAGCAGTATCTGGATGAGCAGGGGAAGGAGGTACTGGGGATCCATTGCAGGCGTTTCCGTGACTTCCCGATTTTAATAAAATTTATCGATGCGAAAGACAATCTGTCTATTCAGGTTCATCCGGACAATCGATATGCCCTGAAGAATGAAGGACAGTACGGCAAAACCGAAATGTGGTACGTCATGGACGCCGGACCGGAGGCATTTCTGTACTATGGATTTAAAAAGGAAATCAGCAGGACGGAGTTTGAGCAGCGGATTCAGAATGATACCCTGCTGGAAGTGCTGAATGCGGTTCCGGTACAGAAGGGAGATGTTCTGTTTATCGAATCCGGCACCATTCATGCAATCGGTAAGGATATTCTGATTGCGGAGATTCAGCAGAATTCCAATATCACCTACCGGGTTTATGATTACGGAAGGGTGGGAAAGGATGGAAAAAAGCGCGATCTGCATATTGAGAAAGCGCTTGCAGTCACCAATCGTGTGCCAATCGTAAAGAGTAAAAGCTGTTATCCCCATGTGGCAGACTGTGATTATTTTACAGTAGATGCGCTGAATCTGGACGGAAAGATTATGAAACGGCTGGAAGGGGTTGTGTCGGAGGAATCCTTCGCGAGCATTCTGATTCTGGACGGGGAGGGAACCATCAGCAGTCAGAAGGAAACGCTGAATTACCGGAAAGGGGACAGCTTTTTCCTGACAGCGGGCAGCGGCAGCTATCAGATGGAGGGAACCTGCAATGCATTGATTACGACGATACGTGAGAAGGCAGGACCGGTCCGGATCGGGATTGATATCCGTGGGTTATGTACAAGAATCGGACTTGTGGATGTGCATCAGAAGCTGATTGCATCTGTCTGCATGGATACGGATTCCGGCAGGAAAACTGCGGAAGAACTGATTCGGGAAATCGCACGGAAGACGCTTGATTTGCTGGAGAGACAGGGAATTTCGCTTGAGCAGTGTGTAGGAGTTGGCATTGGAGTACCCGGAACGGTAGACAAGAAGAACGGAGTTGTCCGCTATTCCAACAATATACGCTGGAATCAGGTGGCTCTGGCCGAGATCATCGGCGCATACCTGCCGCTGCCGGTTCGTATTGCCAATGACGCAGATTGCGCAGCTCTTGGTGAAGCGGTGGCAGGAGCCGGAAGGGAATGTCAGGATATCGTAATGCTCACATTGGGAGCAGGTGTGGGCAGCGGAATTGTCATTGATGGAGAACTGTTTGAAGGCGGAGGAATCGGCGGAAGCGAACTGGGACATATGGTCATTGAAAAGGAAGGCAGACTGTGTACCTGCGGACGAAACGGGTGTCTGGAGGCGTACGCATCGCTTACGGCACTGCGGCAGGAGGTAAAGGAAGCAGATGGCCGGGAATTAAGTCCGGAGCAGATATTTCAGATGGCTGCTGCGGGAGACCGCAAGCTGGAGCATGTGGTTCTGCCGTATATCCAAAGGCTCGGAACCGGTGTCGTTAACAGTGTCAATATTTTCCGACCGCAGATGATTCTGTTTGGAGGTGTTGAACTTCCGGAACCATATCTGGAGGTGATCCGGTCGATGGTACGAAACGAGTGCTTTGGCGGTGAACAGGGAGAACTGCCTGCTGTTGAAAATGCGCAGCTGGGCTGTGAAGCCGGAATGATTGGAGCTGCAAGTCTGTGAAGCTGTTGTTCTGGAAAAGTCAGAATAATATGGGAATTTCTGGATAAAGTATCAGAATACATTGATAAAAGATTGACAATTCGACACTGAGATGTTATGATTTTCTTATCATACAAGTGACGAGGAGGAGTATTATGAACAAAAGTAGTCTCACAGGTTTGGTCGTTATGGCCGTAGCATCGGCTGTAGTAGTGGCAGCTGCAAATCCGGTTTATGATGCAATCAAGGCAAAACGGATTCAGGATGCGGCAGGCGGCATGGAGACGGTGACCGTGACTGGCGAGGCAGAGGGCTACGGCGGTGTGATCAAAGCGGAAGTGACTCTGGCCGGTGAAAAAATTGTTGGTTTATCTCTGACCGGGGACAAGGAGACTCCGGATATTGGAGGAGCCGCATTAAATACGCTGAAAGAGAAGATTTTAAGCAGCGGAAGTCTGGACGGCGTGGACGGTGTTTCCGGCGCAACCTGGACTTCAAACGGTGTATTTGCTGCAGTTTCCTCTGCTATGGGAATTGAGCCAGCGGAGGAAGGCAAAGAGGCAGAAACGGAGGCAGCGCAGGAGACAGTTGCGGCATCCGGCATCTCTCATGGTCTCGGATTCGTTTCCAATGGCCGTCTGGGCCCGGGCAAGGATGATCAGGAGGTTGGCGTATATAGCATAAACGAAGTCGTAGCATATGCGCTGTTTGATGATGACGGACGTATTCTGGATCTTGAGGTAGATCAGCTGGAAGTGGCAACGCCGAACTACGATGGTGAGCACATGCCGCATCTGACCGGTTTCCCGGGACAGAGCTACAATGCGGATACAGATCATGATGAGAAGGTTGATACAGTTCTGGAGCAGACAAATGAAACGTATCTGGCAGAGGTTGAGGGATGGAAAACCAAGCGTGAGCGTGGAAATACCTACAAGCTGAATTCCGGTACCTGGACCGATGAGATGGACATTTTTGAAGAGATGTTCAAGGGCAAGACGGTTGAGGAGATTGAGAAATGGTATGAAACCAGCTGTTCGGATCTGAACGGAAGACCGCTGTCAGAGGCATCTTCGAAGGATGAGGATATTGCCAAGTACAATGCACTGAGTGATGAGGAGAAAGCCGGACTGGATGCGGTTTCCGGAGCAACCATGTCTCTGAATGATGCCCATGGCAATATTATCGGCGCAATCGTACGGGCTTATGAGAATCGTCAGCCGATTGCCGCAAAGAAGGTTGCGAAAATCGGACTTGGCTTCACCAATACCGGACGTGTGGGCCCGGGAAAGGATGATCAGGAAGTCAGCGTGTACAGCTTCAATACACAGGCAGCCGGTGCATGCTTTGATGAAGAAGGCAGAATTGCAGCACTTACTGTGGATGTTATGGAGGTTGCAACTCCGAACTATGACGGTGAGCACATGCCGCATCTGACCGGTTTCCCGGGACAGAGCTACAATGCTGACACAGATCATGATGAGAAGGTTGACACGGTGCTGGAGCAGACCGAAGAGACATTCCTTGCAGAGATCGAGGGCTGGAAGACCAAGAGAGAACGCGGCAACACCTACAAGTTGAATTCCGGCACCTGGACCGATGAAATGGATCTGTTTGAACAGAAATTCACCGGTATGACAACCGATGAAGTAAATGCATGGTTTGATGCTTATTGCTCCGATCTGAACGGAAGACCGCTGCATGGAAAATCTGAGAAAGAGGAAGATGTTGCCAAGTACGACGCACTGTCTGATGCAGAGAAGGCAGACCTGGATGCGATTTCCGGAGCAACGATGAGTTTGAAGGATGCTCATGGAGATATCCTTGGGGCTATCGAAAATGCCTGGGTGAATGCAAAAGACACAAAGATTGCTGTCGGTAAATAATGCAGTTTTCGGGATTACGGGAACACTAAGGCGGAAAATCTTTTATATCATAGAGGGAGCTGTCACTTTAGCGATTAAAAAATCGTGAAGCGGCAGCTCCCTTTACATTTGGCATGATTTTTTGTACAATGAAATACAGCGTATGGAAGTATGTAAAGCGAAAAATAAGGAGTCATATGATGAAAGATAAGGAAAAGAAACGAGATTTGTTTGGATCCAGATGGGGATTTATCCTGGCCTGTATTGGATCGGCGGTAGGCATGGGAAACCTCTGGATGTTCCCGACACGAGTATCGAAGTTTGGCGGAGGGTCTTTCCTGATCTGGTATATTCTCTTTATTCTGCTGGTTGGTTCGACCGGAGTAATCGGTGAGATGAGTTTTGGACGGGCAGCCCGTTCCGGACCGGTGAATGCATTCGGTATGGCCTGTGAGACCCGCGGCAGAAGAAAACTGGGAGAAACCATCGGCCTGATTCCCGTACTTGGTTCCATGGCACTTGCCATCGGTTATACCGTCGTGATGGGCTGGATTTTCCGGTATGCAGCAGGAACTTTTACCGGGGCGACACTGGCCCCGTCATCGGTAGAGGAATTCAGCAGTGTCTTCGGTGCTATGGCCTCGTCTTTTGGGAATAACGCATGGCAGCTTGCGGCACTGGCCGTAGCTTTTGTAATCCTGATGTTTGGTATTGGAGGCGGCATTGAAAAGGTTAACAAGGTTTTGATGCCGGTCTTTTTTCTGCTGTTTCTGGGGCTGGGTATATATATTGCATTTCAGCCGGGAGCAACGCAGGGATATCAGTATATTTTCTGTATGGATCCGGAAGCTTTTCTGAATCCGAGAGTGATTGTGTATGCCATGGGACAGGCGTTTTTCTCCCTGTCAGTGGCAGGCAACGGCACGCTGATCTATGGTTCTTATCTGGATGACGAAGAGGATATCCCGGCATCTGCCCGTAATGTGGCGTTATTTGACACACTGGCTGCGGTGCTGGCTGCTTTTGTGATCATTCCGGCTATGGCTACAACGGGAGCGCAGCTGGATCAGGGCGGCCCCGGACTGCTGTTTATCTTCCTGCCGAATCTGTTTAAGGGAATGACCGGAGGTGCGGTGATTGCAGCGGTATTCTTCATAGCAGTTACGTTTGCGGGAATTACGTCGCTGATCAATCTGTATGAGGCGCCGGTCGCTACGGTACAGGAGAAATTCCACTTGAGCCGCCGGATGGCCTGTGTGATGATCGGTGTGATCGGAGCGTTGGTCTCTGTCTGCATTCAGGGGATTGTGTCAGACTGGATGGATGTGGTGTCCATTTACATCTGTCCGCTGGGAGCGGGCATAGCCAGCATTATGTTTTTCTGGATACTGGGAAGGAAGTTTGTTGAAGAGCAGGTAAATCGAGGAAGGAAGAAGCCCCTCGGCGGCTGGTTTTATCCACTTGCGAAATACGGGTTCTGCGCACTGTGTTTTCTGGTACTGATTGTTGGTGCGTGGATGGGAGGAATTGGGTGAAAAAGCTGTACAAATGAAATGCTACCGTTAAAGATGGGAAGATCAATAGAGGAAAAGATTTTATGGATCATTTTGAATTAGTATCAGAATACTCCCCCACCGGCGATCAGCCGCAGGCCATCGCCGAGTTGGTCAAGGGATTTAAAGAAGGAAATCAATTTCAGACTTTGCTGGGTGTTACCGGTTCCGGCAAGACTTTTACGATGGCAAATGTCATCCAACAACTGAATAAACCGACGCTCATAATCGCTCATAATAAGACCCTTGCTGCACAGTTATATGGTGAGTTTAAAGAATTTTTCCCGAACAATGCAGTAGAATATTTTGTGTCCTACTACGATTACTACCAGCCCGAGGCCTACGTTCCGTCTACAGACACCTACATCGAGAAGGACTCTGCGATCAATGACGAGATCGATAAGCTCCGCCATTCGGCAACAGCGGCATTATCTGAGCGGAGGGATGTCATCATTGTGGCATCGGTATCCTGTATTTATGGTTTGGGAAGTCCGATTGATTATCAGGAGATGGTGATTTCTCTGCGGCCGGGGATGGTCAAAGACCGGGATGAGGTCATTCACAAACTGATTGACATCCAGTACACCCGCAATGACATGGATTTTCATCGTGGTACCTTCCGCGTGCGTGGAGATGTGCTGGAGGTTTTCCCGGCGTATTCCGGCAGTGAGGCATATCGGATTGAATTTTTTGGCGATGAGGTAGACCGGATTACGCAGATTGATGCGATGACGGGAGAAGGGAAATTGCAGCTGGGGCATGTGGCGATTTTCCCGGCTTCCCATTACGTGGTTCCGAAGGAAAAGCTGCAGTTGGCTACAGAGAATATTCTGGAAGAACTGAAGGAACGCGTGACTTTTTTTAAGAGTGAGGATAAGCTGCTGGAGGCACAGCGGATTTCGGAACGAACGAACTTTGATGTGGAGATGATGCGGGAAACAGGATTCTGTTCCGGTATTGAGAACTATTCCCGTCACCTGACATTCGGGAAACCGGGAGAGCCGCCGTGGACGCTGATCGATTATTTTCCGGACGATTTTCTGATGATCATCGATGAATCGCATATTACGCTGCCGCAGGTACGGGGTATGTATTCCGGTGACCGTTCCAGAAAACAGACGCTGGTGGATTATGGTTTCCGTCTGCCGTCGGCACTCGACAACCGGCCGCTGAATTTTGCAGAGTTTGAGAGTAAGATTGACCAGATGATGTTTGTGTCCGCGACGCCGGGACCGTATGAGGCAGAGCATGAACTGATGCGCACGGAGCAGATCATCCGTCCGACGGGCCTTCTGGATCCGGAGATCTCAGTGCGTCCGGTAGAAGGACAGATTGATGATCTGGTTTCGGAAGTGAATAAGGAGGTGGCGAACCATCACAAGGTGTTGATTACAACGCTGACGAAGCGCATGGCAGAAGATCTGACAGACTATATGCGGGATGTGGGAATTCGTGTGAAATATCTGCATTCCGATATTGATACACTGGAGCGTGCTGAGATTATCCGGGATATGCGTCTGGATGTTTTTGATGTGCTGGTAGGTATTAACCTTCTGCGTGAGGGACTGGATATTCCGGAGATCACGCTGGTGGCGATTCTGGATGCAGATAAGGAGGGATTCTTACGTTCTGAGACGTCTCTGATTCAGACGATTGGCCGCGCAGCACGAAATTCAGAAGGACATGTCATCATGTATGCGGATACGATTACGGATTCCATGCGTGTGGCCATTGAGGAGACGAACCGGAGACGTCAGATACAGCAGAAATATAATGAAGAACATGGCATCACCCCGACGACAATCAAAAAGGCCGTTCGTGATCTGATTGCGATTTCGAAGGCAGCAGAGACCGGAAGCAGGAAGCTTGAGAAAGATCTGGAATCTATGGATGCAAAGGAACTGAACCAGCTGGCGAAGGAACTGCAGAAGAAGATGCACCAGGCAGCAGCAGAGCTGAACTTCGAGGAGGCGGCACAGCTGCGTGACCGGATGCTGGAAATTAAAAAGATGCTGTTAGAATAAAAAATTAGTATACTCTTATTGACAAACATTCTCAATAAGAGTATATTTTTGTTTGAAAATGAATTAGCTATGGGTAACTTGACGGTTCCAGGCAGTGTATGCGGCAAAATTATGAGGAGATGATAGCAGATGAAATTATATGAAGGTACAGTCGGGCAAACCTATATTGTTCGAAGTGTGGTTGTAGATGATACGATTACCAGGCGTCTGGAGGCGCTGGGTGTCAATGAACTGACACCGGTGACTATCCTGAATAAAAAGGGAAGCGGTTCCGTGATTCTGAAGGTGCGGGGAACCCGCCTTGCGGTAGGACGCAGGATCAGCGAAGGAATTCAGATCGAGGAAACGGATCAGAACAGGAAGGAGAGGTAGGCACAATGGAAAAGGATCAGAGGGAAATCCGTGTGGGGTTTGTTGGAAATCCGAACTGTGGAAAGACTACCTTGTTTAATGCGTTTACCGGAGCCAATCTGAAGGTGGCCAACTGGCCGGGGGTTACGGTAGAGCGTGTTGAGGGACGTACCAGCTATAAAGGCCGCCCGATCAAGGTCATTGATCTTCCGGGCATTTACAGCCTGACATCCTACACAATCGAGGAGATTGTCACCAGACGATGTATCGAAGAAGGGGAAGTAGATGTCATTATCAACGTTGTGGATGCTTCCTCACTGGAACGAAATTTTTACCTGACGCTGCAGCTTCTGGAGCTGAAAAAGCCCGTGATTCTGGCTCTGAACATGATGGATATCGTGGAGGAACGTGGGATGGAGATCGATATGCACCGGCTTCCGGAGATGCTGGGACATATTCCGGTCGTACCGGTTTCTGCAAGAAAGCGCACAGGATTGGATGTGCTGATGCATGCGGTGGTGCATCATTATGAGGAGGGTCCCCAGGGCGTAGTTGTCCGTTATGATCCGGAGATTGAACAGAAAATCAGCCGGATTGAGCAGATACTTCGGGCAAAGTACGGCGAGATGGAGAACATGCGCTGGCATGCGGTAAAAATGCTGGAGGAAGATAAAGAGGTTTTAAATGACCATCCGGTGGATATCAGCCATATTGTACATAAGAGTTATGAAAAACAGATCATTAATGAGAAGTACGATTATATAGAGGAAATCATAGAGGAATGTCTTTTTAATAAAGAAGAAAAGGCGGCAGTTACTGACCGGGTCGACAGCTGGCTCACGCATACGTTCTGGGGAGTTCCGATTTTCCTGGGGATTATGGCACTGGTGTTTTTCCTGACCTTCACGGTGGGAGATTTTCTGAAGGGATATTTTGAAACCGGGCTCGACTGGTTTTCCGGTACCGTGCTGATGCTGCTGGAACATATTCATGCATCGGAATGGATGATTTCTCTGGTTGTTGACGGCATCATTGCCGGAGTGGGCGGTATTCTGACTTTTCTGCCGAATATTTTTATCCTCTTCCTTGCGCTGGCATTCCTGGAAGACAGCGGATACATGGCACGTGTGGCCTATGTAATGAATGAAATCATGGGTAAGGTGGGATTATCCGGCAAGGCATTTCTGCCGATGCTTCTGGGTTTTGGCTGTACGGTTCCGGCAGTGATGGCATCCAGGGCGCTGGCCAGTGAACATGACCGCAGGCGAACGATTCTGATCACACCATTTATGTCCTGCTCGGCAAGACTGCCGATCTATGTGCTGTTTGCAGAAATGTTTTTCCCGGATCAGGCTTTGCTCGTGGCGTACTCCCTGTACCTGATCGGTCTGGCAGCGGCAATTCTGATCGCGTTTCTGATTCACAGACTGGACAAAAAGGGGGTGGAGGACACGCTTCTGATTGAATTGCCGGAATATAAGACGCCGAACAGCCGTACCGTGGCAATCTATGTATGGGATAAGGTGAAGGATTATCTGACGAAAGCAGGTACGACTATTTTTGTGGCATCGATTATTTTATGGTTTGTGCTCAACTTTGGACCATCCGGATACATTGCCGATGTGACAGAAAGCTATGCTGCGGCTGTGGGAAGAGCGCTGGTTCCTCTGCTTCGCCCGGCCGGGCTTGGAAGCTGGCAGATCGCGGTGGCGCTGATTTCCGGATTATCTGCCAAGGAAGTGGTGGTGTCCAGTTTCTCCGTGCTGTATGGTATCAGCAATATCAATTCAGCAGCCGGAATGGCACAGCTTACGGCTGATCTGGCAATGACGGGATTCGGAGCAGTCAACGCATACGCGCTCATGGTATTCTGCCTGCTCTATACACCCTGCGTGGCGGCGATCGGAACGATTCGGCGCGAGACACGATCGATGAGATTTACCGCCGCCGTGGTATTTTTCCAGCTTCTGGTTGCCT
>JALFHZ010000202.1 GCA_022776445.1 Lachnospiraceae bacterium | reverse complement strand
GATTTTACCGGTGGAAGCTTCATGGAGACGCACTACCACTCCCAGTTTGACAATGACGACTTCTACGATGAACCCGTATATCGGCTGCATCACGAGCTGTTTGCACTGCTCGTGGAAGCTCTGGACCGCACGGCAGTCGTTCCTCTGATGTTTGCCCCGGTGATGAAACGCACTGCCGAAAGTGCCTCCAGAACCGATCTTCCTGAGATTACAGCAGCATCCGACGATCCCTTCCGCCTTTCTGAGAAACTGCACGCGCTGCAGAAGCAGGCCCTGGAGGCTGCCGAAAAAGCGCAAAAGGAGTATGAAGCTGTTTCCGGCTTCAACTCCCGCTACAGCCGCCTGCTGAGTGAAGGAAGACACGATGAAGCAGAACAGCTTTTTGCAGAAAGCCGACCGCTGGAGCAGAAGCTGCTTACCCGCTTCAAACAGGCGCAGGACGTTCTCGTCCGGATCGACTGGTACGGCAATGTCCGGTACCCGCATGAGATCCTGATGCAGAACCTGAAGCTGATCGGCGGCACGATTCGAAACCTGAAGGACGGAAACCTCTCCGCAGCCCTGCACAAGCTGTATCAGGTGGATAACAACGCCTACGCCTTCATGTTCAGCGAGGAAGTATACCACCACTTTACGGATTATGTGTTCCACCAGCCGAAGGAACGCCTGAAATGGGGCTATGGACGGCTGATGCCTCACAGGAATCTCTACGCTCTGGTCAAAACACTTCTGAAAAAACAGGAAACCAACGATGCCAGCTATGAGAAAGCATGTTCCGAGCTGACCGAGATTTATGCAAACCAGTGTCTCCTGCTTGCTCAGACACTCGATGAGCTCTGCCAGACCATGGAAACCATCTTAGATTAAAAGAAAGGATCACGGATACACAGACCGTATCTGAAATATTATGGACAGTGATAAATTATACAAGGTAGAACGAAAAGATCTGCCGCAGCTGGAAGCTATGCTGAATCAATGCTTTGCACACGACCCTCTGTACGAAACGCTGATTCCGGATCCGGAGATCCGCAGACGGCTTATGCCGGAGCTTTTCCACTGCGATATGGATGAATTCTATGAGACCTGTGAGATTTTCGCGGACAGCCCGGAATTAAACGGCGTGCTGGTCGTGTCCGATGAAGCGGAACCATACAACATCTTCCACTACTTCATGGCAGAGGCGAAGGCAACGCTTCATACAGACACCTGCCTGATCAGGGAAGATCCATCGTTAAAGACACTCCACAATTTCCTGAAAGGAGAGGATTACTTAAATTCCAGCTGGACGGATCAGCTTCATCAGAAACAGCGGCTTCATCTGATCTATCTGGCTGTGGATCCCCGGATGCAGCATCATGGCATTGCCGCGCTTCTGATGAACGAGGCGATCGACTATGCCGCCCGCCATCGGATGATGATCTCTCTGGAGACACATAACGAAAAAAACCTGCCCTTCTATCAGCAGTTTGGCTTTAAAGTATACGGCATCATGAAAAAAAACTTCCCGCTGAAGCAGTACTGCCTCATACGGGAAGTCCAGTAGCTGTCACACACAGCGGCATAAAACGGCAGCCCCGGTATGACCTGAAATCATATCGGAGCTGCCGTTGTGCATTTTCTTATCCGGCAAACTGACTGTTGTAGAGTTCTGCATAGAATCCTTTGTTTTTCAGAAGTTCTTCATGACGTCCCTGCTCAATAATGTGACCATCCCTCATAACCAGAATCACGTCCGCCTCCCGAATCGTAGAAAGCCGGTGCGCCACAATAAAGCTGGTTCTGCCTTTCATCATGGATGCAAATGCCTTCTGAATCCGGATCTCCGTACGGGTATCGATGGAGGAGGTTGCCTCATCCAGAATCAGCATCGGTGGCAGCGACAGCATCACACGGGCAATACACAGAAGCTGCTTCTGTCCCTGTGACAGATTGCCGCCGTCCTCGGAAATCACCGTGTCATATCCCTGCGGCATACGCTTGATGAAGCTGTGCGCATGTGCTTCCTTTGCGGCGCGTATAATCTCCTCCTCCGTCGCATCCGGTCTGGAATAAGCAATGTTGTCCCGGATTGTACCGGCTTTCAGCCAGGTCTCCTGCAGTACCATACCGTAGCTGGAGCGCAGACTTTTTCTCGTCACATCGCGGATATCATGTCCGGATACCCGGATGGATCCGCTGTTTACATCATAAAACCGCATCAGAAGATTGATGATCGTCGTCTTTCCGCATCCGGTCGGTCCGACAATCGCGATTCTCTGCCCCGGCTTCACATGAAGATTCAGATTGTCAATCAGCAAAACCTCCGGAACATAGGAAAATTTTACATGTTCCAGATCCACGCTTCCATCCACCGTATGCAGTACATGCGCATCTTCTTTCTCAGCCGGAATCGGCTCCTCATCGATCAATTCAAATACACGTGACGCACAGGCCAGCGCGTTCTGAAGCTCTGTCACGACACCGGAAATCTCATTGAACGGCTTGGTATACTGATTCGCATAGCTCAGGAACACAGACAGCTGTCCGACACTTAAAAGTCCGCGGATCGCCGCGAAGGCTCCGGCCACGCCGACACTGGCGTACACCATACTGTTGACAAAACGGGTGGACGGGTTGGTGATCGAGGAAAAGAAAATCGCACGCAGGCTGCATTTGCGCAGTCGCTCATTGATCTCTTCAAACCGCTGCTGTGCGTCATTCTCATAGCCGAACGCCTGTACCACCTTCTGATTGCCGATCATCTCATCCACCAGGGAAGTCAGTTCTCCGCGTGTCTGGGACTGCAGCCGGAACATCGTAAACGTCTTTTTTGCAATGAAGCTTGCCACAAACAGTGACAGCGGTGTTACTACCACCACCACCACCGTGATCAGCGGATTCACAACCAGCATAAATCCAAGCGTACCGAGAATCGTCAGCACACCGGTAAACAGCTGAGTAAAGCCCATCAGAAGTCCCTCGGAAAACTGATCAATATCCGCAATGATGCGGCTGATCACATCGCCGGAAGGATGTGTGTCGATGTATTTTAAAGGCAGCATTTCCAGATGCTCAAACGCTTTTGTTCGAATATCCTTTACCACATGGTAGGTGATCTGGTTGTTGATGTGGTTCATCAGCCACTGAGCCAGTGCGGTAATGCAGATGACAACCGCAATCTGCTTCAGAATCCGTATCAGTCCTGCAAAATCCACCTGCCCGGGACCGAGGATCAGATCCACTCCATATCCCACCAGAATCGGCGCATAGAGCGTAGTTGCCACCGTCACTGCCGCAAGAATCAGAGAAAGCAGCACCAGCCACCGATAAACTCCAATGTAATCCAGGACCCGTTTCATCGTTGATTTGTGTTTCGAGAATGATTGTTTCATACTACTTCACCTCCTCTTCCGACAGCTGAGACAGGCAGATCTCCCGATATACTTCACAATTCTTCAAAAGCTCCTGATGCGTACCGCAGCCAGCCACATTGCCATCATCCAGCACGATAATCTGATCGGCATAACGAATCGTCGTCGCACGCTGCGAAACGATAAATACCGTCATATACTCCGTACTTTCCTGAATCGCTTTTCTCAGCTTCGCGTCTGTTGCAAAATCCAGTGCGGATGCACTGTCATCCATAATCAGAATCTCCGGATTCTTCACCAGTGCCCGGGCGATTGTCAGACGCTGGCGCTGACCGCCGGACAGATTTCTTCCGTTCTGTTCAATCGAAAGCTCCAGTCCTTTTCCCTTGGCATCGACAAACTCCCGCGCCTGGGCAATCTCCAGGGCGCGGTAGATCTCCTCGTCCGTCGCGTCCTTTCTGCCCCACTGCATATTTTCACGCAGCGTTCCTTTAAAGAGGACTGCCTTCTGCGGCACCATGCCGATCTTTCTTCGCAGTGCCTGCAGAGAATACTTCCGTACGTCCACACCGTCTACCAGGACAGCGCCTTCCCGCACATCGTAAAATCGCGGGATCAGGTTCACCAGAGAAGATTTGCCGGAACCGGTACCTCCGATGATTCCGATGGTCTGCCCCTTCTGAACCGTGACATTCACATGGGATAGAGAATCTTCCTTCGCATTTTTATAAGCAAAACTGACATTCTGAAAGCATACCTTCGGCTCCCCGCTCTGCCCGCTCTTCACACCATCAGACGGATCCGTAATGCTGCTGGTCTCATCAAATACCATGCTGATACGGTTGGCACATGCCAGAGCCTTCGATACCGAAACAATCAGATTGGCCAGCTTGATCAGCTCCACCAGAATCTGAGACATATAGTTGACCAGGGCAATCGTCTCACCCTGAGTGATGATCCCGGCATCCACCTGCTTTCCGGAAATCCACAGTACCGCCACAATCGCCAGATTGATGATCACATAGGTAACCGGATTCATCAAAGCGGAAATCTTGCCGACAAATACCTGAAATCTCACCAGATCGCTGTTTCCCTCATCAAACCGCCGGATCTCATCCTCCTGTCGGTTGAACGCACGCACGACTCTCGCTCCGGTCAGATTCTCTCTGGTCGCCTGTGTCACCTGATCCAGCTGATGCTGAACCTTCTTGTAAAGCGGCATGCTGTACGCCATAATGCCGAACACGACAACACTCAGGGCGGGAATCGCCACCACAAACACCATGGCCGCTCTGACATTGACCGTAAATGCCATGATCATGGCACCGAACACGACAAACGGGGATCTCAGGAACAGACGCAGAAACAGGTTCACTCCGGACTGTACCTGATTGACATCACTGGTCATGCGTGTAATCAGCGTCGCGGTTCCGATCACATCCTGCTCGCTGTAGGACAGACCGTTGATATGCGCAAACAGATCATTGCGCAGTGCCGTACTGAATCCAACCGCAGCCTTGGCAGCAAAAAACTGCGCGGTCAGGGAACAGGCCAGACCGACAGCGGCCAGCAGCAGCAAAAGTCCCCCCATCCTAATAATATAGAAACCATCCTGATTGCGGATGCCTGTATCAATAATCTGTGCCATGACAAGCGGCACAAACAGTTCGAAGCTGGCCTCCAGCATCTTAAACAGAGGGCCCAGAACACTTTCCAGTTTATAGTCCTTCAGATAACGCAAAAGCCTCTTCATCATTTCCTCCATAGTACATTTTGATTTACCGTTGCATTATAACACCGAAACCAGACTGCAACAAGGGGCAAAAGAAAGCTTCCGCCTTGCCTTTTTGCCCCGTTCATGATACGATAAAGTCATATCAAAACAAAAAGGAAGGCAGGAAGCCTATGTTTGATGCAGCAAAAGCATACCGACAGATCTGGAAGAAATCAACCACGGATGAGATCACCGTATATGCGGCGTATGCATCCTTTTTTATTATCCTCGCGTTTTTCCCGTTTATCATGCTGCTGCTCACACTGATTCAGTTTATCCCGACCGTAGGGAAATCGGATCTCCTGGCCCTTCTGGTCGCCGTGATGCCGGATATGCTGGATGCTCTGGTCGTCGGGATCGTGGACGATCTCTATGTCAAGTCTCCGGGAACCATCCTCTCCATCACCGGCCTGATGGCGCTGTGGTCTGCCGCACGGGGCATGATGGGCATCGAACAGGGACTGAACCGGATCTGGGGCACCGAAGAGAAGCGCGGTTATCTGACCCGGCGTCTGATTTGTTCTTTTTACACCCTGGTGCTCATGGCTGCCTGCACGGTGTCCCTGGTGCTCCTCGTACTCGGCAGCACCATCCAGAACCTGATTCTGCGTTTTTTCCCGCTTCTGGCCCCTTTGCTGCAGCACATCATCAGTCTGCGCAGCCTGCTGGCCATTGCGCTGTTTCTCGGATGCTTTACGAGTCTCTACACGATAGTGCCGCGTAAAAAGCTCCGGCTGACCGGGCAGATTCCGGGCGCCGTATTCACGGCTGTCTGCTGGATCCTGTTTTCCTACGCTTTTTCTCTGTATTTTACCAATTTCAGCAATTTTTCCTATATGTACGGAAGTCTGACCGCAGTTCTGCGTCTGATGCTCTGGCTGTATTTCTGCATCTGTATTCTGTTTATCGGTGCCGAGATCAACTGCTGTCTCAATCAAAGCAGCTGAAGATGACGACCCAGCAGCTCCAGTTCATCCGGATAGATGCAGGTCTTCATTGTTCGCTGTCTCACCTGGTCCAGACACTCACCAAAGTCCATCCAGACCACCTGCTCCACTTCTTCTTTCTGGAGTTTCAGCCTGCGGATGTCCACCGGTTCTTCATATACATAAACCGCACTGATTTCATAATCACGGAACGGTTTACCGAAAAAGATATCTTCACAGTATACACTGTGCCTGCCTGCCGGATGAAGTTCGGAAGGTTCTGCCGCAATGCCAAGCTCTTCTGCCAGCTCCCGGACAGCAGTCTCTTCATAACTGTCTCCCGCTGCCACATGCCCCGCCGCGGAGATATCCAGACATCCCGGATAGGAATCCTTGTGTTCGCTGCGTTTCTGAAGCAGAAGATCATAACCGCTTCTCTCATTTCGCCGGACCACCCAGACATGAGCTGTCCCGTGCGGACTGCCGTCGCGGTGGGCGACTCCGCGCTCCCGCACAACACTGGTCGGTTTCCCGTCCGGTGTGAGCACATCAAACAGTTCCATCGGTTTCCCATCGAGCGCGGCAGACACCAGCCTGTCCCCGCCGTCATAAACAAGCTTCAAGGAGAAGAACGCATCGGTCTCATTCAGCAGACGGAAAAAAATCTTATCCCCCTCCCAGATATTCAGCTTCAGAACCTCTTCCTTATCCACCCACTCCAGTTCCCCTTCATCACAGGCAATCGGCTCTCCGGTAAATCCATCTGCGGTAAATAAAGACATGTATTCCGTCACGCCTCCGCCTGAAACAAACGTGACGATTGCCCGATAGCGATAAGAAGTCAGCGTATATCCGGTTTCCTCGCGGACCTCCCGCAGAAGGCACTCCTCTGGACTCTCATCCGCCTCAAAATGCCCTCCGACACCGATCCATTTGTCTTTATTGACATCATTCTTTTTCACCGTGCGGTGAAGCATCAGGTACTTGCCATCCTGTTCTATATAACATAATGTACTCAATCCTACTGCCATCTGTATTACTCCTTCTTTTTCTTCTGCATATTATTGTACATCACTTCGGCAGACTGTCTTTCACACACAGCGCCCCGAATCCAACCCTTGGATTCGGCACTTCTCCCGTGCCATCCACCCGCTTCGCTCCGCGGCGCAGGTAAGCCTTCACCTTCTCGCCGTAGAGAAACGGATCTCTGCCGTCCACAATCCCCCACTGCATCAGGAGCGCTGCGCTTCCGCTTACAATCGGAGCCGCGAAGGATGTACCGGTCACCGCCTCGTACCCGCCTCCTGCCGCAGGCGCCATGATGCCCACGCCGGGTGCAACCAGATCCGGCTTCACCTGATTGGTCAGACGGGTAAAGCCCCTGCCGGAAAAATCCGCATAGATTCCATACTGACTGTTGTAGGCCCCTGCCGTAATCACCTTTTCCGCTGCAGAGGGAATGGTCAGCGTCGTATCCGGTGTGGATCCCAGAAAACGGGTAGCCGGATTTAAAACCCCGGAAGCCGGAAGCCAGAAATCCACCTGTCCTATGGCAATCTTCTGCGGCTCCAGAAGAAACGACCAGATCCCACTCTCCACATAGGCCCCCTCATCCGGCACAAAATCAAAATAGATCTCCTGGGCCTGACTGTAAGGACTTGGTTTTCCATAGTAAATCAGTATCTGCGTCGTACGATACCGGTACCGCACCGGTCCCAGCTCCTCGGACAGCGGTCCGAACCGCTCACCGGAAGGGGTCTGCAGCGTCACCGCAAACTGATCCGTATAAGCTTTCCAGAGCTGCACACTGATCCCGGACTCATAGGGCGCAACCGACAGCTCCGCCCGCTGCACCTCCCCGGGGGTACCGCCTCCTGCCATCTCAAGCCGCCGCTCCACATGACCGCCGGACGCTCCTTCGTTGCCGCTGCCCACCACGATCGTGGTTTTTCCATAGTTCCCGATATCATTGAGAAACGTTTCCAGAAGACTCGATCCGTCATGGGAGCCGTATGTGTTCCCGAAACTGATATTGATCACCAGCGGCATCTGCCTCTGTACCGCCTGTTCCACCGCAAAATTGACTGCCCGCATCAGCTCCGTCGTTCTCGGGAACCCTTCCTGCCTTGGAGTTCCCAGCTTCACCACCAGAAGCTCACTTTCATACGCAATTCCCTGATACGTTCCTCCCGATCCTCTCCCGTTCCCCGCTGCAATTCCCGCCACAGCTGTCCCATGTCCTCCGGAATCCACCGCAGGCACCAGCCGTCTTGCTTCTTCCCGGCTTTCGGCTCGCAGTGCCTCATTCAGCTCTTCTTCTGTAAAAATCCGCCCCAGAACCTGATCCCAGAGCACGACAATCCTTGTACTGCCATCCTCTCTGCGAAAATCCGGATGAAAAAAATCAATGCCGGAGTCCAGAACTGCTACCAGAACGCCTCGCCCGGAGAGCTTCAGCGGCTCCTCCTGCAGCAGATGAATGCAGGAGGCCGTCTTCGCCCGGTTTACAGCGAAAAACAGCCTCTTGGGTTTTTCAATAAATTCAATCTGTGGAAACGCACTGACCGCTTCAATCAACGATTCCGGCACCGTCAGTATTGCGTATTCGTTGCGCATCTCTTCTGCCTGAACCCCCAGGCTGCGCACATCATCCAGACTTCCGGAATATTTCACAATCAGTTCCCAGGTCTGTTCCTCCGGGTCAAATCCCGTCTTCAGTTCCTGAGAACGGGACCGCTCCTGCTGCGGCGTATCCAGTGCAAGGTTTAACAGGTTTTCCAGTTTCTGATTCGTCATAAACGGCTCCTGTTTTCGTCTTTTTTTATTTTATGCCTGCACCTGATACAATTTCCCATACTTTTCTTTTAAATAATCCACATAATACCGGGGATTGAAATCTTCTCCGGTCATATTCATCAACAATTCCCGACTGGTCTTCAATTTTCCATACCGGTGAATATGCTCTCTTAAATATTCCCGGATCACGGAAATCCTGCCATCCTCCAGAAGCTGACTGCAATTCAGCTTTTTCTCCATGGAAGCATACATCTGAGCGCCAAACGCACTGCCCAGCGCATAGGACGGAAAGTAGCCGAAAGAGCCCTGAGACCAGTGAATATCCTGCAGCACGCCTTCCGCCTCATGTTCCGGACGGACTCCCAGATATTCCTCGTATTTCTCTGCCCAGAGCTTCGGAAGCTCCCGCACATCCAGATCTTCCTCGATCAGCTGCTTCTCCAGTTCATACCTTACCAGCACATGCAGACTGTACGTCAGTTCATCGGCCTCCGTGCGGATCAGTCCCGGTGTCACTTTATTGATGGCCTTCACAAACGCTTCCCGGCTCACATTTCCCAGCTGTTCCGGAAACAGTTCCTGCATTTTTCCATATAACGGAACCCAGAATGCTTCCTTGCGACCGATGATGTTCTCAAAAAACCGGGACTGGGATTCATGCATCCCCATGGAAGCACCCTGGCCCACCAGCGTCTGTGTCAGCTCATCCGGAACACCCATCTCATAGATTCCATGTCCTGCTTCATGAATAACAGAAAACAGAGAGCTGTCCACACGGTCGCTGTAATGAGTCGTGATGCGCACATCATGGTTGTGCAGATTCGTCGTAAACGGATGCGCACTGACGGCCATCACGCCCTTACGGAAATCAAAACCGACATATTCCGCCAGATACTCTGCCAGTTCTCTCTGCCTGTCCTCCGGATAATCTCCGGACAGAAACCCATCTTCCATCTGCACCGGACTTTCCTTTATCTGCTTGAGAAACGGAACCAGTTCCTGCTTCAGCAGATCGAAAAACCCGTCCAGCTTCTCCATCGTAAAGCCCTTTTCATAGGTATCCAGCATCACATCATAAAGCTTCTGACCATCCTTTGCCCGATATCCGGCAAAGCGCTTCTGGCAGGCAATCAGCTTTTCCAGTGTCGGCGCAAAAGACTCAAAATCCTGCTCCCTGCGTGCTTTCGCCCAGATCCGCGTGGACGCAGATACCAGTTCCTGAAATTCACGATATTCCTCCGGAGGAATACACACCAGCTGCAGCCGCTCTTCTTCCGCTTCCCGCACAATCGCACGCTCCACCTCAGAAAGCGCTTCTTCCTTACACTGTTCCAGGAGCTGTTTCACCTCATCGCTGACCATAATCTCCTGATAGGCCGCAGATAAAGCGCCCTGCATCCGCGCCGTATATGCACCGGCTTCCTCCGGCGCCAGCGTTTCATTGTCCCATTCAAACAGAACCATCGCAGTCTGAAATGCCATGGCACGTTCCAACCATTCGGAAAGTTTCTGATATGCACTCATACAATCCTCTATTCTCCTTCCCGGCTGTCCTCCTCACCGGTTTTCGGACAGCCTTCCACACTATGGAAACCTCATGATCGCATTTTCCCCGCAATCGGTCTTTTTCATACCGAAAGAACAATCATCGGCTTAACTTTTCCTTCTCATTCTGCAAAATCACATAGCATTACTTTTATCCGCGGTAACGATTCAGACATGCATACACTTCCTGGATGCGTGGCTTTGCCAGTCCGCAGGGAACATACGGGCCGCAGAATGCCTCCCAGCCTTTCTGCTCCAGCAGGCTGAAAAGCCGCTCTGCCACCTGACGCACCGTATGCTTTCCGTCCATCAGCTGTTCCGTTCCATAACGCAGCAGGTACGCCAGCGCACTGGTCTGCTCGGAATCAGCCAGCTGTTCCACAAGACGCAGATCCACCGTCTCACGATCGATCGAAAACGCGTCCCGGCCAAACGTCTTGATTTTCTTCCGTTCTCCCCGTGCAGTTTTTCCCGGATTTCCGGAAGCGGCACGCATGACACGCCGAAAGTCCGGAACCGCAAATCCGGGAGCCTGCGTCCTCGGTGCCGCATGTTCCATACAAAGCTTCTTCACCCGTCCGGTAATATCCACCGGCCGATAGCAGTCCATCTGGACAATCCGATCTGCGATGTGGAAAAAGGCACCGGAACTTCCTGCCACGAGAATGGTCGAAATCCCCGCTTTCTCATACAGATCACGTGCACGCTCCAGAAACGGTGTGATCGGTTCTTTCTCACGGCTGATCACCTGCTGCATAAAGTCATCACGCACCATAAAATTCGTCGCTGAGGTATCCTCGTCAATCAGAAACAGACCGGCTCCGGCCTCGATACTCTCCACAACACCAGCTGCCTGTGAAGTACTTCCGCTGGCATCCTCTGTATCAAACGAAGTCGTATCCTTCCCGTTCGGCAGATCTCTGATAAACATGGAAATATCGGTACCGCGGATGGATCGTCCCTCTTCTGCCCGAAGCTTCACCGCGGTGGCATCCGTGATCACAAGCTCTCTGCCATCTCCGGAAATATGGTTATAAACACCCATCTGCAGGGCGGAAAGCAGTGTAGACTTGCCGTGATAACCGCCTCCTACAATCAGCGTGATTCCCTGCGGTATGGCCATTCCCTTCACTTCCCCGCGGTGGGGCAGACGCAGGGTCTTCTCCATGGATCCGGGAGATACAAACGGAATGCTGTCCTTCATCGGAAGGTCCGAAACACCGCTCTTCCGCGGCAGGATCGATCCATTCGCCACAAAGGCTGCCAGCCCGTTCTTCGCCAGTATTCTGCGCACCTCCTGCTGATCTTCCGCCAGATAAACCGCGGCCTCCACCTGCTTTGCGTTCAGATTCCGGTAAAAGAAACTGCTCTCCACACATTTGGGCAGAAATTCAAACAGGATTTTCTCCAGACCACCGGCATCAATGGTTCTTCCAAATGCCGGAAACCCCACATGAAACCGTACCAGGATCCGATCCTGTGCAATTTCACAGGCACTCCGCTCCAGCACCTCCTGCCCGCACCGGGTGATAGAAAGCAGTCCGCTTTTGCCGGATCCTTTTGCCTTAAAATTGTAGGCCTCCATTCTGGAAGCAAACTGTCTTGTCAGATAATCCTGCAATGCAATTCTGCCGCATACCTGCTGCAGAAACCGTTCCGGAAAACCTGCTGCTTTCCGATCCACCTCCACATGGACACTGGATGGGGAAGCAAAGGGATCTCCCTGTACATGGTCAATCGACAGGATAAACCGGTCGAACCGATAGCTGCCTGCCAATGATTTATATGCCGGATAACTCCTGTGATCCATGGCGCGCAGGCTCGTGCGCAGTTCCGCTGCTGTCTTCATATCATTCTGTTCCTTTCTGTTTAAAAATTCCGTTCCCATGAAATGGAAAACAGGCATCCCAGATGAACCGGAATGCCTGCCAGCTTTCGTAATACCTTAAAAATACTTCTTATTGCCCCAGAGGTTAGCCTTCTTCAAATCCAGATATTCATTGTACGCTTTTTCGAGAATCTGCTTCTCATTGGAAAACTTCAGCAGATGATATGCCTCATAAAACTTGTAATATCCGGAATCGACGAAATGTTCTTCCCGTTGTGGTTTGCTGTAATAGCTGTCAGCCATCATCAGATACCAATGCACATCCTTCTCCACCATATCCTGGGGAGTATTGAAAGAATATGAACTTTTGCCGATATACTTAATGATCGAAGCACTGACCCCGGTCTCTTCTCTGACTTCCCGGAGTGCCGTCTCCTTATATTCTTCTCCTGCTTCTACAGTTCCCTTCGGCAAAACCCAGCCCTCATACTTGTTCTTGTAATTCTTGTAAAGGACCAGAATCTTACCGCGAAAAATAACCACACCTCCACAGCTCGTTGCTTCTATCATTGCAATCCCTCCTGATCGAACGGCATCGGATGATGCCGCCGTGGTGTGTCACACAGACTGCTATAAGTATACCGCGAAATCAGATAAGATGCAAGATGAAGTTTGCCTGACGGATTTCTGTGGATTTCTGTCACCAGTTTTCACGGGCACGCAGGATTTTCTCCGGT
>JALFHZ010000146.1 GCA_022776445.1 Lachnospiraceae bacterium | reverse complement strand
ATGGATGACTGGTATGTTCAAAGATATCTTCCAGAGTTCCGTGCTCAACAATTCGTCCGGCATACATGATGCTGACTTCGTCACATACCTCGGCAACGATACCCAGATCGTGCGTGATCATCAGCATGGAGGTGCCGTATTTTTCTTTCAGCTTCTGCATCAGATCCAGTACCTGTGCCTGAATCGTCACATCCAGGGCTGTGGTCGGTTCATCGGCAATCAGCAGATGCGGGTTGCAGACCAGAGCCATGGCGATGATTACACGCTGTTTCATACCGCCGGAAAACTGGTGCGGATATTCACCTGCACGAGCTCCTGGAATGCCAACCATTTCCAGCATTTCTTTCGCCTTTTCCATGGCGCCTCTGGCATCCAGATGTTCGTGGAGCTGGATGACCTCCGCAATCTGATCTCCTACGGTCATAACCGGGTTTAAGGAAGTCATTGGATCCTGGAAGATCATGGAGACCTGTTTGCCGCGGATGGTTTCCATCTCTTTTTCGGTATATTCGAAGACATTCTTACCTTCCAAAGTGATCGAGCCGCTGATAATTTTTCCGGGAGGCGAAGGAATCAGACGAAGGATGGAGAGGGCAGTGGTAGTTTTGCCGGCACCGGTTTCGCCTACCAGTCCAAGGGTTTTTCCTTTTTCAATCTTCAGGTCCACACCGTTGATTGCAGAGACCACGCCATCTACTGTTTTGAACTGAACCGCAAGGTCTTTGATTTCAATGCAATACTCTTTCTTTTCCATAATATTCCTCCTACTGCTTCAGTCTTGGGTCAAGAGCATCCCGCAGGCCGTCGCCAAGCAGGTTCAGAGCCAGGATTGTGACCACGATGGCAAGTCCCGGGAAAAGGGTCAGGTGCATGGCATCACGCAGGAAGTTACGCCCGCTGGAAAGCATTGCGCCCCATTCCGGAGCCGGAGGCTGAACACCCAGTCCGATGAAACTTAAGGAAGCGGTGGACAGGATGGCACTTGCCACAGACAGGGTTGCCTGAACGATGATCGGAGCCATGCAGTTCGGAAGGATCTCACGGAAAATGATCGTGGCATTGCTGGTTCCGATGGCACGAGCGGATTCCACGAACTCCTGATCCTTTACGCTTAATACCGCAGCACGTACGATACGGGCAAAGCTCGGAATACCGGAGATACCGATTGCAAGCATAACATTTACCAGGTTTGTTCCCAGCGCTGCTACGATGGTGATAGCTAGAAGAATGCTGGGAACCGCCAGAAAGATGTCCATGATACGCATGATGATCATGTCCACACGTCCGCCATAATATCCGGCGAAAGCGCCCAGGGAACCGCCCAGGATCAGGGATACGGATACGGAAATCAGGCCTACAACCAGCGAAACGCGGGAGCCATGCAGGATCCGGGCAAAAATATCGCGTCCGAATTCATCCGTTCCGAACCAGTGTGCGGCACTTGGTCCCTGCAGACGTTCGGAAATGTTCTGAGCAATTACCTTTGTGTCATAATCTGCGATTACATCGGCGAAAATGGCGCCCAGAGCAAGAATAACGAGAATTGCGAGGCCGAGCATCGCCATCTTGTTGCGTGTCAGGCGCTGCCAGATTTCGACAGCCATGCTGCGTTTTTTTGTTTTTTCTGCACTCATGTTGTCTACCTCCTATTTATATTGGGATTTGATACGCGGGTCAATGAACGCGTAGAGCAGATCCACACAAAGATTGACGATACTGAAGCAGATGGAGAAGATGATGACACATCCAAGTACTGCATTGGTATCCTTTGCCTTGATGCTGTTTACCAGATAGGTACCGACACCCGGCCATGCAAATACGGTTTCTGTCAGAACGGCACCGCCCAGCAGAGAACCAAACTGCAGTCCGATTACGGTTACTACCGGAATCAGCGCATTTTTCAGCGCATGTTTGTTGATGACCTTATTGCGGCTGACACCCTTTGCCTTGGCGGTTCGTATGTAATCCTGACGGATGACCTCCAGCATGGAGGACCGTGTGGTACGTGTGATGTTGGCCATGCAGCCGGTGCCAAGGGTAATCACCGGAAGCACCAGAGCCTTCCAGCCTTCTGCACCGCCGGACGGAAACCAGTGAAGATGCAGGGAAAAAGCGATAATCAGCATCAGTCCCAGCCAGAAGTTCGGCGTTGCGACACCCAGCAGTGCCAGAACCATGCTGACACTGTCCGTGATGGAGTACTGCCTGGTAGCCGATACAATACCGATCGGAATCGACAGAAGCACGGCAAACAGCATGCCCCAGAAGGCCAGTTTCAGTGTGGCGGGGAACCGGGACGCAATCTCACTGAAAACGGGACGTCCGGACTTATAGGAAGTGCCCAGATCTCCGTGAAGCAGACCTGTCATATAACGTGCGTAGCGGACAACCACCGGGTCATTTAAGCCCAGCTCTTCCCGAAGCGCTTCCACTGCTTCGATCGGCGCATCCTCACCAAGAATGGTCCGCGCGGTATCGCCGGGAGCCAGAGACATGATGAAGAATACCAGAAAAGATACGCCGAGGATAACAGGAATCAGCATCAGAAGACGTTTGATGACATATTTATGCATATTCAGACTCCTTTACAAATATGTATACGATATGCCCTGTTCTCGATGGGAGAGCAGGGCATATGGAAAGTTACCGGAACAGGCGGTAATTAATAATGCAGACTGTAGAAGTCATGCATGCTGATCGGGGAAATGGTGAAGCCCTGCAGATCCTTGTTGCGTCCGCACAGTCCCTTCTTGCTGTAAAGCGGCACCCAGATGGCATCATCAGATACGGTATGCAAGATGGTCTCATAGTCTTTCTGAACGGCAGCGGAATCGCGGTTGGTTGCAGCGTCGTCTACCAGCTTGTCTACTTCCGGATTCTTATAGAATGCACGGTTTCCGCCGGCACCTGCCTTCTCGCTGGTGAACAGCGGACGGTAGGTATTGTCCGGCTCTGCGTTGGCAACCCAGCCTGCCAGACAAGCATCGTGCTCGCCCTTGCCGGTCTTCTCATAGAAGGTGGAAGCTTCCATCTGCTCAATGTTCATGGTAATGCCGATCTCTGCAAGATTTGCCTGAACTATGGTTGCGGATCTTGCACGGATTTCACCAGCCAGATAGCAGGTGAAAGTGAAGCCGTTCGGATAGCCTGCCTCAGCCAGAAGCTCTTTGGCCTTCTCCGGGTTGTAGTCATATTTGACTGCGGTGTCGTAGTAGCCGATTGCTGCCTTACCAATGTAGTTGTCGAAAGCTTCACCCTCACCGTCAATGGCAGCGATCACGATATCATCTTTCTTGATGGCATGGTTCAAGGCCTGTCTTACCAACTTGTTGTCAAACGGAGCCTTCTGGGTGTTCATAGCCAGATACTCAACATGGGTGGATACGCACTCGTCCAGAGCCAGAGAAGCGTTGTCACGGATACGCTGTGCGTCAGTGGTATTGGCATCTACGATCAGATCCAGCTCTCCGTTCTCCAGAGCAATGGTTCTTGCTGCCTCCTCAGGGATTACCTTGAAGACAAGCTTATCGTTCTGTGCAGCGGTTTCCGGATCAAAATAATCGTCGAATTTCACCAGTGTGAAGGACGCGCCCGGAATCCATTCTTCAAACTTGTACGGACCACAGCCCATCGGAGCACTCTCCAGGGTCTTACCCTCTGCCTCCAGAGCCTCGGTATAGGATTTGTCCAGAATTGCGCATCCGGAGTGGTTCAGAGAGGAAATCAGAGCGTTGGACGGAGTGTTCATGTGGATGATAAAATGCGTATCATCCACGACTTCTACGTTGTCGATCATGGAAACCAGATGACCGATCTTCGGAGATTCCTTCTGTCTCTCCAGGGAGAATTTGACATCCTCAGAGGTCAGTGTGTCACCATTGTGGAACTTGATACCTTCTTTCAGGGTGAATTCCACGGTTACATCGTCTTTGAACTCCCAGCTCTCTGCCAGGTTGCCGACAAACTCATTGTCTGCAGTCAGCTTGACCAGATTGTTGTAGATGTGTCTGGTAGCATAAGCAGAAATGGTATCGTTGTGGTTGTGCGGATCCAGAGAAGTCAGATCGGATTTAACACCGATATTGATGGTTGTTTTTCCAGCAGCTGTCTGGGTGGATTCCGTACCGCCGGCAGCAGTGGCGGAAGTGTTGGAAGAACCGGTGCTGGAAGAGCCGCCGCATGCGGTCAGCAGGCTTGCACACATAACGCCTGCCAGCAGTACACTTACTAATTTTTTCACGTTGTTACTCTCCTTTAACTTTTTGTATATCTAAACACAGCCGGTTTGGTGTGTTTGAGATTCGGGATTATGCCTCCTGCAGGAATGCTGCGAGAAGTTTTGCGGTTTCCATGACACCGCTGATGTGGGTGCGTTCCACTCCGTGCGAGCAGAAAGTTCCCATGCCGAAAGCAGCCGCCTGAACGTTGTTGCCGGAACGGATCGCAGCGTTTGCGTCGGTTCCGTAGCGATAGAAGATATCGACCGCATAGTTCAGGTGATTCTTTTCGGCAACTTCAATCAGATGCGTGGTCAGATCATAATCATACGGGGAGAAGTTGTCCTTGGCACAGATGCTTACCTTATCTTCGCCGCCGTCATAATCCGGTCCGATCAGTGCGATATCCAGTGCGATGTACTGGCTGATCTCCGGTGGAACGTATGCGCCGCCGTGGCCGATCTCTTCATAATATGGAAATGCAAACCAGACGTTGCAGGATGGAGTGATGTTGTTTTCCTTCATATATTTGATGACTGAAAGTGCACATGCGACGCAGGCCTTGTCATCGATGAAACGGGATTTGATATAGCCGTTCGGGGTGACGGTAAAGCGCGGATCGAGATAGATCGTATCGCCGTGCCGGATGCCCAGAGATCTTACATCCTCCTCGCTGGTGACGGGTTCGTCCAGAATGATCATCATGGAGGTTTCATTGCGCTCCAGAGTTCTTGCGTCATCAAATACGTGCACGGAGTGCGACTGACTGGTCACGAGGCCGGTATATCTGCGTCCGTCCCGGGTGACGATGGTGGCAGTCTCTCCTTCAATATTATTATAATTGATACCGCCGAGATTGCGGGTACGGATCATTCCGTCTTTGTCAATGCGGCGGACGATCAGACCCAGTGTATCCATGTGAGCTCCCACACAGATCGTTCTGTCGGTATCTTTCCCGGGCACTTTGATGTAGCCGGTTTTCTTGCGGTCGAATTCTACCTGATATCCCAGCTCATTGGCATAGCGTTCCAGAAGTGGAATGGTCTCTTTATAATAACCAACAGGGCTGGGGGTCTCGATAAATTCACGCATGGTCTGCAGGATGTATTCCTGACTGATCGGGTTGTCCATAGTTTCCTCCCAGTAAATAATAATGATTCGCTGAATAAATTTGCTCAACTAATTTACTATACAATATATATCGACAAAAATCCATGGAAAATTAAGAAAAAAGTCCGTAGAAAAGGGAGGAGCCGACAGCTCTTTTAAGAACTGTCGGCGATTATGAAAAAAATTATCAAATTGTAATTGGCAGCTTTACTATCTGATGCCTTTAGTATACGGGCAAATTGTGAAGGAAGTTTATCACAAATGTATAAAAATTGTGGATGAATTGTTAATAAACCGTGAACAACCCGCCTGCCATGGAAAAACTCCCTGTTATGCTTCGCGGTGATAGCTGTCCAGCAGCTGGTTCTTCATATGCCACAGTTCATTGGACAGATCCACATGGACGCGGTGCGGAAACTCCAGACGGCGGGATTCATCCCACAGAGTATCCAGCTCCTGTCTGCAGTATTCCCGGATGTCCATAACTTTCGGAGACTGGTATACGCATTCTCCGTTTTTGAATATCGGAACCAGGATCTCGCGCAAGGTATAGCTGTTTGGAGCCAGATGGGTTTTCTTCCAGGTCTCGATCGGGTCGAAGAGCAGCATGGACTTGGAGGTGTCAAACTTTTCATCGACCAGACAGATCAGATCAGCGATGATCTTGCCGGATGCCTTGTCATAGATACGCTGGATGGTCTTATTGCCCGGGTTGGTGATCTTTTCCGCATTCTCGGAAAGCTTGATCTTCGGGATGAATTTGCCGGTATTTTTGTCCATCACTGCTGCAAGTTTGTAGACACCGCCGAAGGATGGGCAGTCTTTGGATGTGATCAGGTTGGTTCCCACGCCCCAGGAATTGATGGTGGCGCCCTGCAGCTTCAGGGATGTGATCAGCGTTTCATCCAGATCATTGGAAGCAGAGATCACAGCATCCGGGAATCCTGCGGCATCCAGCATCTTCTTGGCCTTTTTGGACAGGTATGCCAGGTCGCCGCTGTCCAGACGGATTCCGTAGAAGGTCAGCGGAATCCCGGCATCACGCATCTCCTGGAAGACCTGAATGGCGTGCGGAATCCCGGAGTTTAAGGTGTCATAGGTATCCACCAGAAGGATGCATGCGGTCGGATACAGTTTTGCATAGGTGCGGAATGCAGTCAGTTCATCCGGGAAACTCATGATCCAGCTGTGAGCATGGGTGCCCTTGACCGGAACATCAAACATCTTGCCGCAGAGCACGTTGGAAGTGCCGATACATCCGGCGATCATGGCAGCGCGGGCACCGTAGATGCCGGCATCCGGTCCCTGAGCCCGGCGAAGACCGAATTCCATAACTCCGTCACCTTGTGCCGCGTAAACCACACGGGCCGCCTTGGTGGCAATCAGAGACTGATGGTTGATGATATTCAGCAGTGCCGTCTCTACCAGCTGTGCTTCCATAATCGGAGCGATCACCTTGACGATCGGTTCTCTCGGGAAAATCACAGTGCCTTCCGGAATCGCGTAAATATCACCGGAAAAGCGGAAGCGGCGCAGATAGTCGAGGAAATCCTCCTCAAACAGTCCTGTAGAACGGAGGTAATCAATATCATCCTCCTCAAAATGAAGATCCTTGATATAGTCGATTACCTGTTCCAGGCCTGCGCAGACAGAATAACCGGAATTATTCGGGTTATTGCGGAAGAAAGCATCGAAAATAACGGTTTCATTGGCATCCTTTTCTTTAAAATAGCCCTGCATCATGGTCAGCTCATACAGATCCGTGAGCAGAGTCAGATTTCTTTTGCTCATAAAGTTCTCCTTTTCGGTTAAGTATTGGTAAAAGCTTTGTAAATTTTTCTAAAGTATAACATTCGGATCGGAAAAATCAAATAGATTGTTAATAAAATAACGATATTAAAAGGGAAAAATATCCAAAATTCACCGGAAAGGCCAAAGATTGCCCCTAAAACCTTGACATTCCGGGAATCTGTCAATATAATAAACACGATAATGTCAAAAACGTTGATGGAGACAGTAGTCTCGCCTGAACGCCTCAGCGAGCCGGGGACGGTGTGAGCCCGGTGCCATGACAGCGAAGAACGAAGATCACTCCTGAGTTGCAGGCTGAACCGAATCAGTAAGCCCGGCCGGCTTTCCACCGTTAACAGGAACTCATATGTTGGTATGCAGTATAGGTGGTTGAAAGACTTGAAGATTTACAGCTCTTTTCCTGTTTGCGGGAAAAGGGTTTTTTTTTCAGACTGAGTTTCTGCCGTTGCTGCACGACAAAGAATGGAGGTCAATAAAGACATGTATGAGAAAGTACCTACAAATCTTAATTTTGTAGAGCGAGAGAAAAAAATTGAAAAGTTCTGGGATGACAATCACATCTTCCAGAAGAGCATGGATTCCCGTAAGGAAGGTCCGACCTATACGTTTTATGACGGACCGCCTACCGCAAACGGCAAACCGCACATCGGCCATGTGCTGACCCGTGTGATCAAGGATATGATTCCGCGTTACCGCACCATGAAGGGATACATGGTTCCGCGTAAGGCAGGATGGGATACCCACGGACTTCCGGTAGAGCTGGAAGTGGAAAAGATGCTGGGACTTGACGGCAAGGAACAGATTGAGCAGTATGGTCTGGAGCCGTTTATCTAGCATTGTAAGGAAAGTGTATGGAAATACAAAGGCATGTGGGAGGATTTCTCCGGCACCGTTGGTTTCTGGGCGGATATGGAGCATCCGTATGTTACCTATCATAATGACTTTATTGAGTCCGAGTGGTGGGCGCTGAAGCAGATCTGGGAGAAAGGACTCCTTTACAAGGGATTCAAGATTGTTCCTTACTGCCCGCGCTGCGGCACCCCGCTGTCCAGCCATGAGGTGGCGCAGGGATATAAAGATGTCAAGGAGCGTTCCGCCATTGCGCGGTTCAAGGTAAAAGGGGAGGATGCCTATATTCTGGCATGGACCACGACCCCCTGGACACTGCCGTCCAACGTGGCACTTTGTGTCAACCCGGATGAGACCTATGTGAAGGTTCAGAACGGAGACTATACGTATTATCTTGCAGAAGCTCTGTGTGATACGGTTCTGGAAGGGGAATATACGGTTCTGGAGCGTTATAAAGGAAAGGAACTGGAATACAAAGAATATGAGCCGCTGTTTGACTGTGCAACAGCCATCTGTGAGAAACAGCACAAAAAAGCATTTTATGTAGTTTGTGATAATTATGTAACTCTGACCGATGGTACCGGCGTGGTACACATTGCGCCGGCATTTGGTGAGGACGACTCCAAGGTCGGAAGAAAATATGATCTGCCGTTTGTACAGCTGGTAGATGCCAAGGGTGAGATGACCGCCGAGACTCCGTGGGCCGGAACATTCGTGAAGAAAGCAGATCCGCTGGTTCTGAAGGCACTGGACGAAAAGGGACTTCTGTTCTCCGCGCCGAATTTCGAGCACAGCTATCCGCACTGCTGGAGATGTGATACTCCGCTGATTTATTATGCTCGGGAATCCTGGTTCATCAAGATGACCGCGGTCAAGGATGATCTGATCCGCAACAACAATACGATTAACTGGATTCCGGAGAGCATCGGCAAGGGCCGCTTCGGTGACTGGCTGGAGAATGTGCAGGACTGGGGCGTGAGCCGTAACCGTTACTGGGGTACTCCTCTGAATATCTGGGAGTGTGAATGCGGAGAACAGCATTCCATCGGAAGCATTGCCGAGCTGAAGGAGATGTCTCCGAACTGTCCGGATGATATTGAACTGCATCGTCCGTTTATTGATAATGTAACCATCACCTGCCCGAAGTGCGGAAAGCAGATGAAGCGTGTTCCGGAGGTTATTGACTGCTGGTTTGACTCCGGTTCCATGCCGTTTGCGCAGCATCATTATCCGTTTGAGAACAAGGAGCTGTTTGAACAGCAGTTCCCGGCTGACTTCATTTCCGAGGCAGTGGATCAGACCCGCGGATGGTTCTATTCGCTGCTTGCGATCTCTACCCTGATTTTCAACAAGGCACCTTATAAGAACGTGATTGTTCTGGGCCATGTACAGGATGAGAATGGACAGAAGATGAGCAAGTCCAAGGGCAATGCGGTAGATCCGTTTGAAGCACTGGAGACCTACGGCGCAGACGCGATCCGTTGGTACTTCTATATTAACAGTGCACCGTGGCTGCCGAATCGTTTCCATGGCAAGGCTGTTCAGGAAGGACAGCGCAAGTTCATGGGAACCCTGTGGAATACCTACGCATTCTTCGTGCTGTATGCGAATATCGATCATTTTGATGCTTCCAGGTATACGCTGGAATATGACAAACTTCCGGTTATGGACCGCTGGCTGCTTTCCAAGATGAACTCCATGGTGAAGGCGGTTGATGACAATCTGGGCAATTACCGTATTCCGGAGGCTGCGAGAGCGCTTCAGGAATTTGTAGATGATATGAGCAACTGGTATGTGAGACGCAGCAGAGAACGTTTCTGGGCAAAGGGCATGGAGCAGGATAAGATCAACGCTTATATGACTCTGTATACCGCTCTGGTAACCGTGGCAAAAGCTGCAGCTCCGATGATTCCGTTCATGACGGAGGATATCTACCAGAATCTGGTGAGAAATGTTGACAAGGACGCTCCGGAGAGTGTTCACCTGTGTGACTTCCCGGCAGTGGAAGAGGCACATATTGACAAGAAGCTGGAAGAGGATATGGATGAGGTTCTGGATATCGTAGTTCTCGGACGTGCTGCCAGAAATACGGCAAACTTAAAGAACCGTCAGCCGATCGGCAAGATGTATGTGAAGGCAGAACACAAGCTTGGTGAGTTCTACGTTGAGATCATCGAAGATGAGCTGAATGTGAAATCGGTGGAGTTTGTGGATGATGTCCGCAACTTTACATCTTACAGCTTCAAACCGCAGCTGAAGACCGTTGGTCCGAAATACGGAAAGCAGCTGGGCAATATCCGTAAGGCACTGGCTGAGATCGACGGCAATGCGGCGATGGATACTCTGAAAGCAGAGGGTGCATTGAAGTTTGATTTCGGCGGAGAGATCGTTGTCCTGACGGAAGATGATTTATTGATTGATATGGCGCAGACGGAAGGATATGTTTCCGAAGGCGATAATAAAGTTACAGTAGCGCTCGATACTAACCTGACACCGGAACTGATTGAGGAAGGATTTGTGCGCGAGGTGATCAGTAAGATTCAGACCATGAGAAAAGAGGCAGGCTTTGAGGTTACTGACCATATCAATGTTTATCAGGATGCAAATGATAAAATTGCCGAGATTCTGAAAAAGCACGCAGATACCATCAAAGAAGAAGTCCTTGCAAACCACATTGTGCTGGGAGAAATGGGCGGATTTGTAAAAGAGTGGAATATCAACGGTGAAAAAGGAATGTTAGGTGTAAAAAAGACTGACTGTGACTGAGAGCACAGCGGAGCAGGAGGATTAAGCCGGAATGAAAAAGGAATTTAACAAAGAAACCTTTAAACAGAATGTGATCTACAATGTGAAGAGCCTGTATCGCAGAACCATTGACGAGGCAACACCGGCACAGGTGTTCCAGGCAGTGGCATACGCAGTAAAGGACATTATTATCGACGAGTGGATCGCAACCCATAAGGAATATGAGAAGCAGGATGTGAAGACACTGTACTATCTCTCCATGGAGTTTCTGATGGGTCGTGCACTGGGCAATAATATCATCAATATTATGGCTCAGAAGGAGATCAAGGAAGTTCTGGATGAGCTGGGCTTTGATCTGAACCTGATCGAAGATCAGGAGCCGGATGCCGCACTGGGCAACGGCGGTCTGGGACGTCTGGCAGCATGCTTCCTGGATTCCCTGGCTACTCTGGGTTATCCGGCATATGGCTGTGGTATTCGTTACCGCTATGGTATGTTTAAGCAGAAAATCGAAAATGGATATCAGGTGGAAGTGCCGGATGAATGGCTGAAGGACGGCAACCCATTTGAGGTACGCCGCGCAGAGTATGCAACCGAAGTAAAGTTCGGCGGCTATGTAAGAACCGTCTGGGAGAACGGACGCGAGAAATTCATCCAGGAAGGTTATCAGTCCGTTATGGCAGTTCCGTATGATCTGCCGGTTGTGGGCTATGGCAATAACGTAGTCAATACGCTGCGTATCTGGGATGCTCAGCCGATCAATACGTTCAGCCTGGATGCGTTTGACCGCGGTGATTATCAGAAGGCGGTAGAGCAGGAGAACCTGGCAAAGAATATCTGCGAGGTTCTGTACCCGAACGACAATCACTATGCAGGTAAGGAGCTTCGTCTGAGACAGCAGTACTTCTTCATTTCCGCAAGTGTACAGCGTGCAGTTGCAAAATACATGGAGAAGCATGATGATGTGCGCAAGTTCTATGAAAAGAATGTATTCCAGCTGAATGATACGCATCCGACCGTAGCAGTAGCAGAGCTGATGCGTATCCTGCTGGATGAGTATGGACTGACTTGGGATGAGGCATGGGATGTAACAACCAAGACCTGTGCTTACACCAATCACACGATTATGTCCGAGGCACTGGAAAAATGGCCGATTGAGCTGTTCTCCAGACTGCTTCCGCGTATTTACCAGATCGTAGAGGAGATCAACCGCCGCTTTATCATGCAGATTCAGCAGAAATATCCGGGAGATCAGAACAAGGTTGCCAAGATGGCAATCATCTATGACGGTCAGGTGAAGATGGCTCATATGGCGATTGCAGGCAGCTTCTCAGTCAATGGTGTGGCACAGCTGCACACCGAGATTCTGAAGAATCAGGAGCTGAAAGATTTCTATCAGATGATGCCTGATAAATTCAACAACAAGACCAACGGTATCACACAGAGACGTTTCCTGCTGCACGCCAACCCGCTTCTTGCCGACTGGGTTACTTCCAAGATCGGTGATGAATGGATCACCAATCTGCCGGAGATCAGCAAGCTGAAATTGTATGTGGATGATGAGAAGTGTCAGCATGAGTTCATGAACATCAAGTATCAGAACAAGGTTCGTCTGGCAAAATATATCAAAGAGCACAACGGTATTGACGTAGATCCGCGTTCTATCTTCGATGTACAGGTAAAACGTCTCCATGAGTATAAGCGTCAGCTGATGAATATCCTGCATGTGATCTATCTGTACAATATGCTGAAGGATAATCCGAATCTGGATATGGTTCCGAGAACCTTTATCTTCGGTGCAAAGGCAGCAGCAGGATATAAGCGTGCGAAGCTGACTATCAAACTGATCAATGCCGTAGCAGATGTGATCAACAACGACCGCTCCATCAACGGCAAGATCAAGGTTGTTTTCATTGAAGATTATCGTGTATCCAACGCGGAGATTATTTTTGCGGCCGCTGATGTCAGCGAGCAGATTTCTACTGCAAGTAAAGAGGCATCCGGTAC
>JALFHZ010000178.1 GCA_022776445.1 Lachnospiraceae bacterium | reverse complement strand
TGAAGGGCGAGGTTCGTTACGCTTCTCTGGCTATGAAGAATCCGGAGAGAGCAGCTAACCTGTTTGCTAAGAACGAGGCTGAGGCTAAGGAGAGATACGAGTATCTGTCCAAGCTGGTTGCTCTGTATGGCAACGAATAATTCGTAGAAACGAGTCATTCATAGAAGTGAAAAACTCCCGTATCCAGTGATGGATGCGGGAGTTTTTTTAGAGGTTTATTCTTTTTCACCGAGGAAATATGTCACGGCTGCTCCGACAATCGCCAGCAAAATGCCGGAAAGAATCAATTTCAGATTCAGTTGATGCAGCTGTCCGAACAGTCCGGTATTGTAGAAAATCGCAAAGGGAGAGGAAAGAATCAGTCCCAGGATCGCACAGTAAGTCTGAACACCATATTTCTCGAACAGGAATGTGATCAGTTTGGCTATCAGAAAAATTCCAAGCAGAATACCGATGCCAAACGGTGCAAGGATCAGGAAACCATGGGTCAGAGCAGGAATGTCCAGAGCCTTCAGCGCTTCCAGAAAGCCTTTGATGGATTCAATGATGCCGTAATAATAACCGAGAATCATCAGAACCAGGGAACCGCTGACTCCGGGGATCACCATGGTTGCAGAAGCGATGATTCCGATCAGAAACATGATAAGAATCAGTCCGGGGGTCGGGTTCAAAGTTTTCAGCACTTCCTGGTCGGAGCCCATCAGAGGAAGCAGAATGGCAAATGCAAAAAGAATCAGGAAAGCGAGGATACCGGATGCACCGATGCCGCCGCCGCGCGCTCTGAGCTTTTTCCCCAGCTGTCGGATCAGCACCGGAAGTCCTCCGAGAATCAGTCCGATAAATGTCATGCAGGTGACGAAGGTGTGTTCGCTCAGAAGATATTCAATCGCAAATGTAAAGCCGATCAGTCCGATGCCGCAGCCAATCAGAATCGGAAGCAGGGTAAGCACACTTTTTTTCCAGTCTTTTAGAAAATTGGATACAGCCCCGATCAGTTTGTCGTAAATACCCATGGATAGTGCGATGGTGCCGCCGCTGACTCCGGGAATGATATTGGCGATTCCGATGAACATGCCTTTCACCATATCTTTCAAAAATACCATATTATATTCCTTTCTGAAAAAAGATTTAAGAGCTATTATAGAGGAAATCTGTATGTAAGTCAAGAAGCTGCTGCCGCCTGCGGATCAAGGAACTGTTAAAAAAACAGGGGGCTGTGCTTGTGCAATGAATTCATTTATGCTAAACTATAAAGAAATAGTTTAATAGGTTTTATGAGGAGGATATCATTATGGATCAGAAACAGTCTCTTGACACGATCTGTATTCAGGGCGGATGGCAGCCGAAGAATGGCGAGCCGAGAGTTCTGCCGATTTATCAGAGCACGACATTTAAGTATGAGACCAGTGAGCAGATGGGGCGTCTGTTTGATCTGGAAGAGAGCGGTTATTTCTATACCCGCCTGGCAAACCCGACAAATGACGCAGTTGCGAATAAGATCTGTGCACTGGAGGGCGGTGTAGCAGCGATGCTGACCTCTTCCGGACAGGCGGCGAACATGTATGCAGTTCTGAATATCTGTTCCGCAGGTGATCATATTGTCAGTGCTGCGACGATCTATGGCGGTACTTCCAATCTTTTTACCGTTACACTGAAGCGTTTTGGTATCGAGTGTACTCTGGTGGATCCGGACGCGTCAGAGGAAGAACTGGAGAAAGCGTTCCGGCCGAATACCAGAGCCGTTTTCGGTGAGACGATTGCCAACCCGGCGCTGGTGGTACTGGATATTGAGAAATTTGCCCGTCTGGCACATAAGCATGAGGTTCCGCTGATCATTGATAATACGTTTGCAACTCCGATTAACTGCCGTCCGTTTGAGTGGGGAGCAGACATTGTGACCCATTCCACCACAAAATACATGGACGGACATGCGCTCTGCGTTGGTGGATGTATTGTAGACAGCGGTAATTTTGACTGGGATGCACACGCAGACAAATATCCGGGACTGACGACTCCGGATGATTCCTACCATGGCGTGGTCTACACGAAGAAATTCGGAAAGGGTGCTTATATTACCAAAGCGACTGCACAGCTGATGCGTGATATGGGTTCGATTCAGTCTCCTCAAAATGCTTTTCTGCTGAACGTTGGATTGGAAACTTTGCATCTGAGAATGCCACGTCATTGTGAGAACGCTTTGAAGGTGGCACAGTATCTGAAGTCCCGGGAAGATGTTGCCTGGGTGAACTATCCGGGACTTGAGGGTGATAAATACTATGAGCTGGCGCAGAAATATATGCCGAACGGAACCTGCGGCGTGATTTCCTTTGGTCTGAAGGGCGGAAGAGCGGCAGCAGGTGAGTTTATGGACAAATTGAAACTGGCTGCGATTGTGACACATGTGGCAGATGCAAGAACATCGGTTCTTCATCCGGCAAGTCACACCCACCGTCAGCTGAGCGACGAGCAGCTTGTGGAAGCCGGAGTGGATCCGTCCCTGATCCGTCTGAGCGTCGGCATTGAGGATGTAAAAGATATTATTGCCGATATTGAGCAGGCATTGGCATAAGTTTACAGAGGGAGTGTCTGGGAGGTACGGAATTTGAAAAAGACGTGTCATGGAATCAGTAAACAAAAATGGGGAAAATTAACCCGGGTTATTTTTGGACGAACTACATTTGTGGTGATATCGATCCTGCTGCAGTTGATTGTGCTTATGGCAGCATTTTACTGGCTGAGTGATCATGTCTTTTTTCTGTATGGAGGATTTACCCTGATCAGTGCCACTGTGGTGATTTATATTCTGAATACACGGCAGAATCCGTCCTACCAGATGGCATGGATTATCCCGGTGCTGGTGTTCCCGGTTTTCGGTGCCATGTTCTATCTGTTTGTGGAGCTGCAGATGGAGACAAAGCTGATTGCCAGAAGACTGGAAGGACTCAGCGAAGAGACAAAACCGTATCTGGAGCAAAATAACGGTGTGCTGAAACGTCTGTCTATGGTCAGCCGTGGTTCCGCGCATCTGGCCTATTATATGACACATTTTGGCGGATTCCCGATATGGGAGCACACGGCGGCGGAGTATTTTCCTCTGGGCGATGCGATGTTTCCGCGGCTTCTGGAGGAACTGCGTCAGGCCAGGCACTATATTTTCATGGAGTATTTTATTATTGAGCGCGGCGAGATGTGGAATACGATTCTGGAGATCCTGAAACGGAAGGTGGCGGAAGGTGTGGAAGTACGAGTGATGTACGACGGGATGTGCAGCCTGAGCCAGCTGCCTTACGGCTATCCGAAGGAACTTCAGAAATCTGGGATTCAGTGCAAAATGTTTTCACCGGTGCGTCCGGCACTTTCCTCCTATCAGAATAACCGGGATCACCGGAAAATCACTGTGATAGATGGTCACACAGCTTTTACCGGAGGCGTCAATCTTGCGGATGAGTACATCAACCGCAGGGAGCGGTTTGGTCACTGGAAAGATACGGCGATCATGCTGAAAGGCGATGCTGTCACCAGTTTTCTGATGATGTTTCTGCAGATGTGGAATATCACGGAGCGTGAACCTGAACAATATGAACGCTATCTGCTGAAACCGGATTATAGGTATCCGGAGAATCTGGATATGCGTGGATTTGTGATGCCGTACGGAGACAGCCCGCTGGATAATGAGACAGTGGGGCAGCATGTCTACATGGATATTCTGAATGAAGCAAGGTATTATGTCCATATCATGACTCCGTATCTGATTCTGGACAGTGATATGATCACAGCGCTGACGTTTGCGGCGAAGCGCGGGGTTGAGACCGTGATTATCATGCCTCATATTCCGGATAAGATTTATGCATATCTGCTGGCCCGTTCCTACTATGAAGAACTGCTGGCGGCTGGTGTGAAGATCTATGAGTATACACCGGGATTTGTCCATGCAAAGAGTTTCGTCAGTGATGATGAAAAGGCAGTGGTTGGTTCGATCAATCTTGATTATCGGAGCCTGCATCTGCACTTTGAATGTGCGGTTTATCTGTACCGGAATATGGCTGTGCATCAGGTTGAGCGGGATTTTCAGGATACGCTGAAACAGTGCCAGATGATTACGGCAGAAAGCTGCCGAACCTATCCGCTGGTCAAGCGTCTGGCAGGAAAGGTTTTGCGTCTGTTTGCACCATTAATGTAAGTGAGAGGAAGGCTGCTTCTGTCAGGAGCAGCCTTTTTTGTGCATAAACGAAACATAAATGGGACATAATGAGCCGGTAAGAGAATGAAAGCCGGTGAAAAGGCAGAAAGGCGGATGCGATTTGTTTTGTGGATATCGGGAATGGAATGATATTACTCAGGAACAGAAAGAAGAACTGAAAAATGACAGCGGGCAGTCAAAGAGTCATGGAGACGGAAACTCCCAAAATCAGGAGAAAGAAGAACTGGATCAGTACGGTCAGGTGACTCTGGATGGAAACAGCGGGAAGCATCAGATCCGGCTGCTTTCTATTATCGGAGAGGTGGAAGGGCATGAAAATCTGTCGGGAAATACGAAGACAACCAAATACGATCATGTCCTTCCCAAACTGGCTCAGTTGGAAGATGACGACAGCGTAGACGGACTTCTGGTTTTGCTCAATACGTCGGGCGGTGATGTGGATGCGGGACTGGCTATTGCGGAGATGATTGCGTCACTGAGTATGCCGACGGTATCTCTGGTGCTGGGAGGCAGCCACTCTATCGGTGTGCCGCTGGCAGTTTCTACGGATTATTCTTTTATCGTTCCGACCGGAACCATGATGATTCATCCGGTGCGTATGAATGGAATGGTGATCGGTGCGTCACAGACGTATGAATATTTCGAGATGATTCAGGATCGGATTTTGAGCTTTATCAGCAGTCACAGCAGCATTGCGTATGATCAGGCAAAACGGCTGATGCTGAATACGGAAATGCTGACCCGCGATCTGGGAACGGTGCTGGTTGGAGAAGACAATGTGAAAGAAGGCCTGATTGATGAGGTTGGAGGAATCCGTGATGCCCTGTGCCGTTTGTACCGGATGATTGAGGAGCGGAAACGGCACGGGACTGCTGAAGAATGATGCCGGGTCAAAAACCATGACCAGACTGTTCGTATTCTCTGGGTGATTGTCCGGTGACTTTTCGGAAAACCTTGCTGAAGTAATAGGCATTGTCGAAACCAAGCATATCGGCGACCTCGTAGATCAGATATTGGTGGGTGTCAATCAGCTTTTTTGCTTCTTCAATTTTGACCTGAGCAATGTAATCGGACAGTGTCATATCAGAATATTTGCGGAACGTATTGCTCAGATGCCCTGGACTGATGTTGAGATGTTCAGCAATGTCAGACAGGGTCAGTTTTTCCCGATAGTGTTCCCGGACATATTGTCTGGTCAGGGCAACCAGTTTGTCCAGTGGTTTTTCACGGCGCTCGTCCAGCAGCATACAGATTTGTTCTCCGAAGCTGTTCAGCCAGATCAGAATGTCCTGAAGACTTCCAAGTTGTTTGACATGCTCAACGATGTTCAGCGTATCCGGAAAAATGTGACTGTAGGCATTTCCCTCATTCAGAAAAAGATCATTGAGGTAGGTGTACAGGTTGATGCAGGCACTGACAGCTTGTGAGTGACCCGGATGATACTCCTGAAACAGTTCGGTGAGGTCAGAAAAAACACTTTTCAGCTGACTGCTGTTATTTTGTGTTACAGCATTGGCAATAGATCGTTTCAAAAGGTTGATGTTAAAATCACGGTCAGAAGCTTCATGCAGGGGCTGGCCATTATAAAACACAACGGGGGAGTGGGAATCATAGTAGTAATGCTCCATAGCCATGCGTGCGTTGCCGGAGGCTTCGGGAAGACTTTCAAAGCCTTCGGCAGCATCACAGATCCCGAACACAGCTTTCAGACCAAAATAGATATCCAGTGTCCCGTTTATCTTGCTGCAGAATTCGCTTAGAACCGGTATGGAATAATCGGCTGTTTTCAGACTGGCAATCAGAAGGATCTGCTCAGCAGAAAGAAACAGGATTGTAAATGCCTGAAAATAGCGGGAGCAGATGCCAGACAGAATATCTGTAAGCTGCTGACGGATAAACAGGAAGTCATAAGGCTCTGAGGCTTTGTACTGCACATGTTCTGGCCGCATGGTGAAACGAATGATCAGAGGATGTGGATAACGTTCAGGAAGCCCTTCCGGTATTGGAAGTGATTCGCTGCCGGAGCCCAGAAGAAGCTGACCAAAGTAATTCTGTTCCAGCTGACCGGCGTTTTCACGCATCAGCTGGTCATAGAGCTGACGGTTTTGATGGCTCTCCTTTTGATCACAGAGGCTTTTGGCGCGCGTCAGCGCAGCGGTAAGCTGCTCGGATTCCAGATCCAGCTTTACAAGGTAATCGACAGCACCTAATGACAATGCTTTTCTGGCAAGCTGAAATTCCTCCAGATTGGTCAGAATGATAAAAGCGAAATCATAGCCCTGTTTCCGGCATTCCTCCATCAGTTCCAGTCCATTCATCACAGGCATACGGATATCGGTAATGACAATATCCGGAAGAACCTCTCGAATCAGTTCCAGAGCTTTGGGGCCATTGGTCGCCTTGCCGACAATGGTGCAGTCGTAGTCTTCCCAGCGGATCAGAGAAATGATTCCGGCCAGGATCAACGGCTCGTCGTCGACCAGTACGATACGATACATGTTATATCCTCCTAGTATAATAATGGTATAGTCAAGAATGACTACTGATTAATAGTTACAAAGTCCAAATCTAATAAATCTATATAGATATAACGGAAGGAGGAATTCCCCCTCCATCAAAAG
>JALFHZ010000150.1 GCA_022776445.1 Lachnospiraceae bacterium | reverse complement strand
ATCTTATATCCGTAGGTTCCCTGCTGCTCCCTGGATACCACCGAAAGAACGATCGCATCCAGCAATGCTGCTCCTGTGTTAAAAATCATAAGATGTTCCCTCGTATTCCTGATTTTGTATCTGAAATCTGATACAGTATTGTTTTATCAACCATATTATATATCATATAATATAAAGTGTCAATATAATATATGTTTTCAATCAAAAAAAAAAACGCTGCAGAGTTTTCCTCCACAGCGTATCATGCTCTTTCCTGATTTACAGATTCAAAATCACTTATTCAACTTCAGCAGCAACTGCGTCAATATCAACATCAGCTACATCCTGATCTGCTGCACGGTTCTCAGCCGGTGCCTGCAGAGCTTTGATGCTCAGGCTGATTTTCTTGTCTTCGCCGTTGAAATCAACAACCTTCGCCTCGATCTCCTGACCGATGGACAGAACATCTGCCGGTTTCTCAACATGCTCTCTGGAAATCTGAGATACATGAAGCAGTGCATCCACACCAGGCTCCAGCTCAACGAATGCGCCAAAGTCTGTCATACGAGCCACGCGGCCGGTCACTACATTGCCTACTGCATACTTTTCAGCAGCGGATACCCACGGATTCTGCTCCGGGAACTTCAGGCTCAGAGCGATCTTCTCTCCACTGATATCCTTGATCAGAGCAGTAACCTTGTCACCGGTCTTGAATACCTTCTTCGGGTTCTCAACACGACCCCAGGACATCTCGGAAATGTGCAGCAGACCATCTGCACCGCCCAGATCAATGAATGCACCGAAATCAGTAACATTCTTCACAACACCTTCTACGGTGTCACCTGCATGAATTCTCTCAAACAGAGCCTTCTGCATCTCTGCTTTTCTTGCAACCATCAGCTGTTTTCTGTCGCCGATGACTCTTCTTCTCTTCGGATTGAACTCGGTAATCACAAACTCGATGTCCTGACCGGCGTATTTTGTCAGGTCTTTCTCGTAAGTGTCAGATACCAGGCTTGCCGGAATGAAGACTCTTGCTTCATCCACAACAACACTTAAACCGCCATCCAGAACCTGTGCAACCTTTGCAGTCAGCACTTCATGGTTCTCGAATGCCTCTTCCAGCTTCTTGTTGCCCTTGTCAGCTGCCAGTCTCTTATAGGACAGAGCCACCTGGCCTTCGCCGTCATTTACTTTGACAACCTTTGCTTCCATCTCATCACCAACCTGAACCAGTTTTCTCAGATCAGCATTTGCTTCGTTGGTATACTCATTTCTAGGAATGATGCCGTCGGATTTGTAGCCTATATTCAAGACGATTTCATCATCTTTCACATCGATAACCTTACCAGTGACGATCTCTCCTGTACGTATTGTTTTTAATGATTCCTCCAACATTTGTTCAAAACTTAACTCTGACATTAGTATGAACCTCCTCGATAATTTGATTAGGGGTGGATGCCCCTGCGGTAATACCTACGCTGCGCACAGAATTCACACATTCAGGATTGAAATCGCCTAGTGTCTGGATGTAATAGGTCTGCTTACATTCCTTTTGGCATATCTCGTAGAGTTTCTGTGTGTTGGAGCTATTCCTGCCTCCTATGACAATCATAGCGTCCACTTCAGAAGCAATACGCCTAGCTTCCACTTGTCGTTCCTGTGTTGCATTGCAAATCGTATTTAAAACAAGTATATCATAACCCTTTTTCACAAATTTTTCAACTAAATCTTGAAATTTATTGTAATTAAATGTCGTCTGGGAAACAATGGAAAGCTTTTCCTCCGGCAAAACGGGCAGATTTTCTATCTGATCTTCATTTTCAATGACCAGAGTTTTCTCATTCCCCCATCCGCGGATTCCCTCCACCTCCGGATGTTTCGGATTCCCGATGATCACCACGCGCCGGCCGGCCGCCTGCTGCTCCTGAACGATTCTGTGAATCTTTTTGACAAACGGACAGGTCGCATCCACAATCGTAATCCCCCGCTCATTCAGAAGGTCGTAAACATGCTTCCCGACACCATGGGAACGGATGACGACAATCCCGTCCGCAAGCGTTCTGAGTTCCTCCTCCGTATGAAGCACCCGGACGCCCTTTTCCTCCAGATCCCGCACCACCTCTTCATTGTGAATAATCGGACCATACGTATAAACCGGCCTGTCAGCCGCGGCAATCTGTTCGTAAACCTGCTCCACCGCACGTTTTACGCCAAAACAGAATCCTGCCGTCTTCGCAACAATCACTTTCATTCGACGCCGCCCTCCCGAATGCGCTCTTTCGGAAGACCATGGGCCACTGCAGCATCCAGTATGGCCTGTACTACCTGGGCAATCGTCATCTCAGAGCTGTCCAGCACCACAGCGTCCGGAGCCTCCCTGAGCGGAGCGATCTCACGATTCCTGTCGCGTTCGTCCCTTTCCATAATATCTTGCTCAATTTTATCCAGATTACACGCGGCACCTTTTTCTGCCAGTTCTTTATAGCGGCGCAGGGCGCGCACATGGGGACTTGCTGTCAAAAAAATTTTCGTATCTGCATCCGGAAGAATGCAGGTGCCGATGTCCCGTCCGTCCATCAACACATCTGCGCTGGCTGCCAGTCTGCGCTGCAGGTCCAGAAGATGCGCACGGACCGGAGGATAAACGCTGACTGCCGACGCGGTATTGCCCACCTGTTCCGTACGAATCAGACCGGATACATCTTCCCCGTTCAGAAGCACCCGCTGCACACCATCCTGATACCGGATCGTAATCTGCGCGTCCCGGACCGCCTCCGAAACAGCGTCCGGATCTTCCGGATTCACCCCGGTACGGAGCAGGTACAGGGCAATCGCCCGGTACATGGCGCCGGTATCCACGTAGACAAAACCCAGTTTCTCCGCCACCATTCTCGCAATGGTGCTTTTTCCTGCTCCGGCAGGTCCGTCAATTGCTATATTGAATGTCTTGTTCTGCATCGTTAAAACTCCTCTACATGCTTATCATAATATCGACCTGCCGGCCAGATAACCGGTAGACCAGGCAATCTGCAGGTTGAAGCCTCCCGTAACCGCATCCAGATCAAGGACCTCGCCCGCAAAGTAGAGTCCGGAGACCTTCCTGGATTCCATCGTGGACGGATTGATCTCACGCACGGACACACCGCCCTGTGTGATAATCGCCTCTTTATAATCCCGAAGCCCCGTCAGTGTCAGACGAAAACCCTTCATCTGGCTTACAATCCTGCCGCGCTCTTCTCTGGTGATCTCATTGACCTTTTTCTCCTGTGAGATTCCGCTGCGTTCTACAATCACCGGCATCAGCTTGGACGGAAGCAGATGTACCAGTGCATTTTTAAACTGCCGGTTCCTGACCTCGTCAAAATCCCGGAGAATTCTGGCGTCCAGCTGTTCCGCCGACAATGCCGGCTTCAAATCCAGTGAAAGTTCCAGTGGCCCTTTTTTCAGCTGAGCTGCCACGTAACTGCTCGCGGAAAGCAGCACCGGTCCGCTGACACCGAAATGGGTAAACAGCATTTCTCCAAACTCCTCGTAAAGCACCTTGCTGCCTTTCCGGATCTCTGCATGAATATTACGAAGAGATAGCCCCTGCAGCTCTTTCACAACCGGCTCTTTCACTTCAAACGGAACCAGCGCAGGGGAAAGCTCCGTTACCGTATGCCCCTGTTCTCTGGCAAACCGGTAACCGTCCCCGGTCGATCCGGTGCTCGGGTAAGACAGACCGCCTGTCGCGATGATCACGGCATCCGCGGAAAGCAGGCGTTTTCCCTTTTTCAGGATTACACCAGCCACATGCCCGTCCTCAACCTGAAGTTTCTCCACTTCCTCGTGCAGCCGCACCTCAACTCCCAGATCGCGCAGCTTCATCGTCAGCGCCCGTATCACGTCCGAAGACTTATCCGACACCGGAAATACCCGGTTGCCCCGCTCGGTCTTGACCGGACAGCCGTTCTGCTCCATGAAATCCATCATGTCATAATTCGTAAAGGTATAGAAGCTGCTGTAGAGGAACTTGGGATTGTGAATCACATGCCGGAACAGTTCTTCCGTATCACAGGCATTGGTAATATTGCACCGGCCTTTCCCGGTTATATAGATTTTCTTGCCCAGTTTTTCATTTTTCTCACAGATGATCACACGATGACCAGCTCCCGCTGCCGCAATGCCGGCCATCATTCCGGAGGCACCGCCGCCGATCACAACCACACGGCTCATTGCTCGTCCTCTTTCCGGCCATCGGCCTTTACCTTTCGTATCTGCGCCTCCAGCGCATCCACGACGGACTGAAGCACCTTGACTCTTGCGTAATACTTGCAGTTGCCTTCCACGACGATCCACGGCGCATATGTGGTAGAAGTACGCACCAGCATCTCATTGACCGCCAGCTCATACTGATCCCATTTTTCGCGGTTTCTCCAGTCCTCGTCCGTAATCTTCCATTGTTTATCCGGATTTTCCATGCGTTCCCGGAAACGGCGTTCCTGCTCCGCTTTGTCAATATGCAGCCAGAACTTCAGGATCACAGCACCGGAATTGGCCATATGGGCCTCCATCTCATTGATTTCCTGATATGCACGCTTCCAGTCTTCCTCCTCACAGAATCCCTCAATGCGTTCCACCATCACACGACCATACCAGGTACGGTCAAAAATCGCAATATGCCCCGCTTTGGGCACCTTATTC
>JALFHZ010000140.1 GCA_022776445.1 Lachnospiraceae bacterium | reverse complement strand
CTTTTTTTACCGGATAATACTTTTTGACATCTTTTATCTCCAGCAAAGGGGCTGCCATCATCTTCCACCTTCTTTCACTTCATTGTTACTGTCCTCATAGAGGAAGCAGCGCACCATATGGCCGTCAACACTGCGCATGCCAGGATCCTCTTTCATGCATCTCTCCGTAGCATGCTGGCATCTGGTGCAGAACCGGCAGCCGGCCGGCATCTCATCGAGGCCGGGAACCGTTCCTTCAATTGTATAAAGATGTTCCTCCTGACCGCTCCCCAGTTTCGGGATCGAGCTCAGGAGACCGATGGTATACGGGTGCTTCGGATGATCGAAGATATCTTCCGCCGTTCCGTATTCCACGGATTTGCCTGCGTACATGACCATGACATGGTCTGCAGTTTCCGCCACCACTCCCATGTCATGGGTGATCAGTATGACGGATGTATTCAGTTCTTTCGTCAGTGTCCTGATAATTCTCAAAATCTGTGCCTGGATCGTCACATCCAGAGCTGTCGTCGGTTCATCGGCAATGAGCAGCTTCGGATCGCACAGGAGTGCCATGGCGATCATAACTCTCTGGCGCATACCGCCGGAGAGCTGGTGCGGATACTCCTTCACCCGCTGTTCGGGTGAAGGAATTCCTACACGTTTCAGCATTTCGACACACTGTGCGAGTGCATCCTGCTTTGAAATCTTTTTATTGTGTGTGCGGATCATCTCAATCATCTGATCTCCGATCTTATAAACCGGATTCAGCGACGACATGGGCTCCTGGAAAATCATTGAGATCTCATTTCCGCGCACCTCGCGCATTCGCGCCTCAGATGCTTTTGACAGATCCTCTCCGTCAAACAGAATCTCGCTTTCGCCGTCGATCTCGCACACAGCGGGGGACACTAATCTCAGAATCGATGTGGCAGTCACACTTTTTCCGCATCCGGATTCTCCCACGATCCCAATGATTTTTCCCTTATCAAGGGAGAATTCAACATTTTCCACCGCCGTCAGCTTCTTTTTTCCGACTTTGAAAGAAACCTTTAAGTTTTTCACTTCCAGCAATCGTTCTGACATTCGTATCCCTCCTGAAACTTACATGGTTCGATTATTCTTCAATGTACCACTCCCAGACTTTCTGGTTGTTGCAGCCGGCCTCAAAGCCGTTGTAGCCCTGCAGACGGTCAGATTTTACACTGAAGCTGTAGCCGTGGTAAAGCATTACGAGCGGCATCTCATCCCAGAGCAGTTCCTGATACTCGTTGATGAGCTCTCTTCTCTTGGTATCGTCTACTTCTGCTGCGATCTTATTCTGAATATCCGCGAAGCAGGTATCTGTAATCTGGCAGTAGGTAGCATTCTTGTTGTCATAGTAACCGGACATCCATAACGGATAACCCATTGCTGTGGAACCACAGATACCGAGGTCATAGGTACCATCCTGAAGGCCGGAGAACATGGTTGCAAGCTCTACAGTCTGAACTTCAATGTTGATGCCGACTTCCGCAAGATTCTGCTGGATGATGGCTGCCATGCTCTCACGAGCGGATGTAACGACCATATGGAGTGTTGTGTTGGAATCCCAGTTTGCTTCTGCAAGAAGCTCTTTTGCCTTGTCCAGATCTCTCTCCCACTTCTTGTCGAAATGATACTCGGAATCCGGGATAATGCAGGTTGTGGACGGAACGCCGTTGCCCTGCAGGGACTGTTCAACCAGAAGCTCCTTGTCAATTGCGTAGCTCATTGCCTGACGAATTCTCTTATCCGGCACGTTCTGGTTGTTGATCAGGAAGATCGCAACCGTTGTCGGAGCGTTGGACTGTACTACGTCAAGACCCAATTCCTTTGCTGCCATTGCGTCGTCAACAGACGGATTCTGGAAGAAAGCATCCATCTCGCCCGCTGCGATGGAAGTGATCGTGTTTGTCTGTGCAATCACTTTCATAACGATCTTGCCCCACTTCGGAGCGCCCAGATGGTAATCCGCGAAGGAACCAAACTGTAACTCGCTGCCGGAAAGCTCGGAAATGAAGGTACACGGACCGGAGCCAACCGGGGACTTCCAGAAATCATTTTCCTTTAATTCTTCCGGAGCGATATCGCCGAGAAGGTGTTCCGGCAGAACATAGTAATATTTGTTGTGGAGGATCAGCCAGTCTTCAACCGGTGTGATTTCCTTGAAGGACATCTTTAATGTGTAATCATCGATTGCTTCCAGACCTACGGATTTCTCGGAAGTCTCCACGCCGGTATCATCTGTGCCTGCCCATGTGTTGAATTCACTTCTCAGACCGTAATCGAATTTCGGATTGGTGATGAGCTGTGCGGTCCAAACCCAGTCCTGTGCGGTAACCGGCTCACCGTCATGCCATTTTGCGTTCTCATCCAGGTGGAAGATCGCTGCCTTGCCTTCATCTGCTGTTTCCCAGGATTTTGCGCCGCGGGCAGAAACACCGGTACCTGCTTCTTCAATGAATGCAAGACGATCATACAGCTTGTCGCAAACCAGGTTCTGTGCGATGGAACCGGATGTGGAGCCGTACGGGTTGATGGTATCCCATGCCTGGGTCATACCAAATGTGATAATGTCCTTGGAATAATCCTTTTCCACGGTTGCTGCCGCTGTTGTCTCAGCCGGCTTTGCTGCCTCAGTTGCTGCTGCCGCTGTTGTT
>JALFHZ010000118.1 GCA_022776445.1 Lachnospiraceae bacterium | reverse complement strand
GCATAAGAAGCATGAGAAGCAGCCTGGTTACCATCCATGGTTTTCATTTTTCTTGCCATTTGATTTTCCTCCTACAAATGTGAATATTGCTTGGATCCCGGAAAGGCCCTCCGGGTAGATATGTACCCGGAGAAAACCGGGCATAGAGTACCCCTAAAAGCAGAGTACTGACCTAGTTAACATTATAGCAACTTTTCACCGTTTTGCAAACAGCATTTCCAAAAAAACGCGTATTATTTTGAATACAATGCCGCATTTTCTGACAGAATCAATCTCACGCTCCCGGATTCGGAGCAATGGTCTGAACCGGCACTTCATTGCCGGAAGGAGCTCCGCCCGGAGCCTGTCCGGAAGGATTACTGTCCGGAAGATCCGGTTTCGGAGCCGCTGTCGGCTCAGCTGCCGACGGTGCCTGAGTAGGCTGTGCGGCTGAAGTCGGAGCTGCTGTTGTTTCAGGTGCTGAAGTCGGAGCCGGTTTCTCTGATGTGGAAGGCCTAGTCTCGGTGCTGCCCGGCTTCTGCCCTGCACTGCTGCCGGATTCTGTTCCGGAATTCTGCCCCGCACTGCCGCTTTCTGCCTGATGCAGTCCATCTCCTGCCCCTTCCGGAGCAACAGAAGTCTGACTCGGATCAATCGTGCTTTCTGAACTTCCTCCCGGCTGGGCAGCCGCCACAGTTCCGGAAGTATTTCTCAGAATTACCGGGGCATGCCCCTTATAGGTTACTTTATGATCCACTTCCTGACTGACTACCTCACCGTTTTTTGTAACAATCAGGCGTGTCTCCCACTGGCTTCCGATACTTCCTTTACTCTTTACCTTCTCAACTCCAGGTTCCAGAGTCGGATCCTCTTCATAAGTCGGAGTCGGCGGATCCGTATCTTTCAATTTCGTCGATTTCAGAGAATAGCTTACCCCTTTCTCCAGAACCGGAATTCCGTAAATGGATACAGTAACTGTCTGATCGTAATAGCTTGCCCGAATACCGATTCCGGCACTGGAATTATTCACAAACTTGTAATCCGGACCGCCCCAGCTGACTGTAGCATCCGTACCAGGAGTAACGTAAGAAGGCTCATACGTATGAGAACGCCTTACGGTCGTCTTCAAACCGGCCTTCACTACGGCATTGTATAAGGTAGAGGAAACCTGACATACACCGCCGCCGATTTCTTCCACTACTTCGCCATTGTTATAGGCAGCAGCGCCCTGATATCCCTTTGCCTCTGTACGCTGTCCGACCGTATCATTGAACGAAAACTCCTGTCCCGGCTGAATGACGGTACCATTAATTGCCTGAGCAGCCAGCTTGACATTCGTATTCCGTTTTTGATTTGCCGTTGTCTTCGTCGTGAAACTGCCGATCTTTTCATAACGCTGTCTTGCAGCTTCCTCGGAGTATTCCGGCTCCACCGTACTTACTGATGCCTCGATCACCGCATCAAAATCGCGATCATTTACTGCCGTGAGAATATCGGATGTCAGTTTTTCCTGATCCACTGCCACACCAGTCTCCGCACCGGCAAAAATAAACTTATCACTGGCGGCATCATAGCTGGAAATCGAACCATTCTTCGCTTTCTTATCCCATTGAGCCGCAATATTGGCCGCCTCTGCCTTTGCCGCATCTTCGAGACCGCTGGTATCCAGAGAATAGCTTTCCCTGGGCTCACCATGATAGATTTCATCCAGAAGTGCATCCACCTTTCCAGCCATCAGATCAGCCACATCGCAGGTTTTATCCTGCCAGGTTACTTTCATTGCCCACGGAAAATCTTTCAGGATTGCTTTCCGCGCTTCGTCGCGCGACATTCCCGTAATATTGATTCCATCAACCGTAACCTCTTTCTGAAGTTCTGTCTCCGCCACGGTCTGTGCTCCGGAAGACCCAGGCTCTGATTCCTTCGAACCGTTCTTCTGAATTCCTTTCATCAGAGATACAATAATCGCTATGGCGACGATCAGAATCACACCGCCAACTGCAATCTTCATAAAATCGCCGCCCCGGTGATTTCTCCGTCTGTAGCCTCCCCTTCTTCCGCCCGAAGAAGAACTTCTCCTATAATTAGCAGACGAATAACTGCTGCGTGCCCCTGTATTCCGCGCGGAAGTGCTCTTCCTGGAACTGCTGCTTCTGGAAGCCTGCCCGCTCCGGCTTCCTGCAGAACTGCTTTTTGCTCTGGAACGGCTTGCTCCGGAGCGTTTCTCACTGTTATACTGACTCATATGTTCACCTGTCTGTCATAGATTTATTTATCCTGCATTTTCCTATCCTGCATTCCTAGAGAGTATATCATATTTTGTCAAAAAAGGAATGTAAAATTTCAAAAAATTTCAGTTCAGTTCTGCATAGTTGACAGATAAAGATCCGTCAGGCTGTATCGAGTCTCTCCGCGATACCCGGTCACGGTTCTGGCTGCAGCCAGCGAATTGAGAATCGCCTCCTCTGTCGCATCGGACGCAGCACGAAATGCCGCTTCCAGTTTGTCCTCCCGGAGAATCTGAATATTCATCACATCCGAATCTGCACAGGAAGGAATCCGGTTTGCCGTCGTGAAACCGATGACAATGTCACCGCTTCCATGCCCCATGTAGGAACCACACCTGGAAAGGCCGGCTCCCGCACGCTTGATAATCCGCTTCAGCTGCCGGTCACTGACCGGAAGATCGGTCGCCACAATCATCATAATAGACCCTTTGTCCAGCTCCGCCTCCGCAATCTTCGCGGCAATCTCCGGTCCGATGTGCTTTCCGTTCAGGCAAAGATCTCTCGTACGGCCAAAATTTGACTGTACCAGTACACCAAGGGTATACGTCTTCCCATCATATTTCATCAGACGTGACGCAGAACCGATTCCTCCCTTGCATCCAAAACAGATCGTACCCGTTCCGGCACCTACTGCACCTTCCTCAAAATCTTCCACTGCTCCTGCAATCGCAGCATCGACCTCTGCTTTACCGACCGCACGCTCCTGAATCTTATTCAGAGAAGAATCGTTGCATTCCCCAACTACCGGATTAATAGACTTTACTTCCACGCCTTCTCCGGCACACCGTTCAATCATATAATCCACGATCGCATCATGAACTTTTCCTACATTCAACGTGTTCGTCAGTGCAATTGGAGTTTCCATCGTACCAAGCTCCTCGATCTGCACCAGTCCCTGTGACTTTCCAAAACCATTATGAACATATACTGCCGCAGTCAGCTTATTGATAAACGGATTATCTTCACATGGCAGAATGACCGTCACACCGGTCTTGTGGTCCGGAGTATCAATCGTTGTATGCCCAACCTTAACGCCCGGTACATCCGTAATCTTATTCCATTTTCCAGGAGTACCCTCTCCGATGACAATCCCATAATCTCTGATTCTTTTAGCCATTTTTTCACCCTTTTTCCACTTAATCTTTCATCTGCCGAAAAACCGGCTGTTTTTATTATACATCTTTTTCCGAGAATTCCTATATGAATTTAGATATTTTCGTCATTGTCATCTTCTTTCCGTTTTGCTATACTGATAACGTTAAAAAAATAACATTTTGTTTCTGTTACGAATGGAGGAATAACACTATGAAAATCCAGAACATCAATGACGTAGAAGGTTTTTTCAAAATCATCAATGAATGCCATGGTCCGGTTGAACTGATTTCTCCAGAAGGCGACCGTATCAACCTGAAATCGAAACTGTCCCAGTATCTGTCCATGGCTACTATTTTTTCCAACGGTTATATCCGTGAACTCGAAATCGTCGCACATGAAAGAGAAGATATTGAACGCCTGATCAAATATATGTATCAGGGAGAATAGCACCTGGAACTGCTGTTTCGGCATCCGATCAGACTGCCGGGGCAGCAGTTTTTCCGTCCTTCCCATTTCTTCAACCATAACATAATATCCGCTTGCTTTTCATATAGTATCCCGAGGTGATTTATATGAACTCCTGTGAATTTGCAGCACTCATTTCTGCCGCAGCCTGCTGCATTGCGGACGGAAAAAGTCCGGAAGAGCTTGCACTCCTCAGTTCTGTCCTGATGCAGTTGGGAGATACGCTGGCAACAATCGCAGCCCACCAGGCACTGTGTGCACCCAAGGATGCCAAATAGGTATCCCTGGTGCACCTTTTTCATGCATGCGTATTACCTCTTCAGAACCTGATATTTGCGGATTCTGACTTTCTTCTTCAGATTCAAAGTATTTTCATAAACCACACATACAACAGTCCAAGATGCAGCAGCAGAAACACCGGTACACAGATCCGAAATGTCCAATGCTTCGTCTTATGGTGAAATACCTGCATTCCCGCCAGTGCGCCGATGCTTCCGCCGGCCAATGCCGTGCCCAGAAGCGTTTTCTCCGGTATCCGCCATTTCCTCTGAATCGCCCTTTTCTTATCGATTCCATACAGGAAAAAAGTCAGCAGATTCATAAAAACCATATAACACAGCAAATACATCATCATTGCGCTTCCCTGATTTTCCTCTCATCCAATCTCCGATTCACCTCTTCCCGCAAAAGTGCATAAAGCACCGATACCAGCGGGATAAACACCAGCATACCAAGTACTCCCATCATGCTGCCGCCCAGCGTCACTGCAACCAGCACCCAGATGGAAGGAAGTCCGACGGAATTTCCCACCACATGAGGGTAGATCAGGTTGCCTTCGATCTGCTGCAGCACCAGAAAAACGCCGATAAATACCAGTGCCTGTACCGGATTCACCATCAGAATCAGGAACACTCCGACCGCACAGCCGATAAACGCTCCGAACATCGGAATCAGCGCTGTAAAGCCGATCAGCACACCAATCAACAGCGCATACGGCATCCTGAGAAACGTCAGCGTCACGAAAAACATAGCCCCCAGAATCACAGCTTCCACGCACTGTCCGGTCAGAAAGCTGGAAAATGTACTTTCCGCCAGCTTTGAAATCCGGATGATGCGCTCAGCCGCAGCTGGGGCAAGAAACGCATACAGAACCTTTCTGCACTGACGTCCCAGATTTTCCTTCTGCAGCAGAATATAAACCGCGAATATAAAACCGATACCAAAGGAAGTCACTCCGCTCGCGATGCCCTGTACCGCTGCAAACGTCGTATTCAGAACCGATCCGGCCCCACTGCGGATAAATGCCATCATATCCTGCATCAGCTGTTCCCAGTCAATCTGCACACGCTCCACGCAGGCCAGTATATCCGGATACTGTACAAACAACTGTTCCAGCCTGTCCTGCGTCTGAGCAAGAAACTGCGGCAGACTGCGCTGCAGACCGGAAAATGTGCGGAACAGTTCCGGCACAACGACAACCAGTACCACCACAACGATTCCAAACACCAGCAGAATCGCCAGAATCAGACTCACTGCCCGACTCCCGCTGCAGCGCTTCTTTCTGTTCATTCTTCTTTCCAGCCAGCGCATCGGTACATTTAAAATAAATGCGATGGCACTTCCCACCAGAAACGGCATCAGCATCCCCAGAATGGTTCCGCAGACTCCCAGCACCCTCCGGTAATTCACGCCAAGCACAGCCACTACAACCGTAAAAATGATCAAACCTCTTAACTTTCTAACCGTATCCCGATCCAGTCCCATAACCTCTCCTGTCCTTTTCTCTTGTTATTCACTATTATACACATACCTTTCTGATCTGTAATCCAAAAGTTTCTAAAAACTTTCTTAAAAACCGGAAACTGTGACATGCCGCCTCTCATATGATTAAGTGTAAATAAAATTTGGAGGAAGTAACATGAGTGATTTAGCAGCAACGAACTGTGGATGTGACTGTAATGCAGGAGGAGGATGCGGTTTCAACATTATCTGGCTGATTCTGATTCTGTGCTGCTGCGGCGGCGGTTTCGGCGGCGGATGCTGTGAACATAACAACTGCGGCTTCGGCGGCGGCTTTGACTGCATCTGGATCCTCCTGATCCTGTGCTTCTGCGGCGGACGCGGCGGAAGCTTCTGCTAAACTGCTTTGCCCCCTCCTCCGGCGAGGGGGCACTTTTCCTTCACGTCTTTTTGCCTTCGTCATCTCTGGTCTTTTTTACCGGAATGTCCTCGTGATTTTTGTTTTTCCTGCATTTCATACAGTCCTCATCAATTTCATAAACCGTATTTCCATCTATAATCAATCTTGCTGCCATAATCTGATCACGCTCCTGTAATGGTAATATATGCAGGCGGTATGTTTTCCTTGAATCAGGCATATATTGTTTCAAAAAAGAAAAAAGGCACGCACTATGAACGACGAGAACCAAAAAGAAATCCTTCTGACCGAACTGGATTATCTGGTTGCCGATCCGCACATTCAGATGATGAAAGCTGCCGTTCCTTATATGCAGCCGCCTCAGCAGCGCATCGCCGCCCTGATGATCAGGCTTCAGGAGATGAATCGTACCATGGCACTGTTTCGAGGCGGAGATGTTGCAGCAATGGGACTCTCTCCATCCGGCAATGCCAAGGCATCTCCGGTGGAAATGCTGCAGGCCATGAAGCCATTCGCAGGACCCAAGGAACGCGAATTCATCGAAATGCTGGAAAATCTGCAGATCATGATGCAGGCCATGCAGACACAGACATAACTCCTGCGTACAAAAAGGTCATAACAGAAAGGAGCTCATCATGACACAACACGATTGGAAACAGGATCCCCGACTGAAGCACATGGATCCTGCAAAACTGGACTACATAACCCGACTTGCAGAACAGATGCGCGGCACATCCAAAAATCAGGTGATTCCCACATTCCTTGCCATACAGGCTGAGATCAACAGGAAAGGAATCTGTTTCACCGATGCGGAAACGGAACTTCTGGTATCCATTCTGACTGCCGATATGCCTCCTGCCGAGAAAAAGAAACTGGAAACACTGAAGTTTCTGGCCAAAAAACTGGCTGCCAGGTCTTCCTGACAGCCATACATCTCCTCATCCTGCCTGCATCAGAACGAATTCCATCATGCTCACCGCAAGAAATGCCCAGAACCCGGATGCCGTCAGAAAGCTTTTCACTCTTCCCATCCCCTGCTCACCGATCCAGGAAGGAAACCAGGTCACTCGATGCCACAGCATACAGCCGATGACCACGGTTCCCAAAATACTCATGAAAATCAGCAATCCAAGCATCATCAGTGCAATCGCAGCAGCCGAACGGCCCCGTTCAATCTGCGTCTGCAGAAACAGCGGAAGAAATCCGCCCATCGTATTGATCATCATGTGAAGCGCAATACTGTAACGGATTTTTCCTGTACTGCTGTACAGGTACGCAAAAATCATTCCCAAACTGCACGCATAAAAAAACTGATAAAAATTGCCATGAAACAATCCGAAGCTCACTCCGGAAATCACAACAGCCAGACGCTGACCAAACGGTACCACCCGGTCAATCAGAAGCTTTCGAAACATCAGTTCTTCCATAACCGGAGCAACAAGCACCGTGGAGAAAAACACATACCAAACACTCATATCCTGAAGCACATCCGTAACCGGATTCAGACTCTGCGTTCCAAACAACGTATCCGAGATCACCATCATGGCCTGCCCTACCATATTGCCGATATACGCGGATCCAAGACAAAGGACGACAACCAGCATCAGATCTTGCGTTTCTATTTTCCGATCCTCCCGCATGTGCCAGCAGGGAAGCCTTTTTATCATCAGATAAAAAGCCGGGAACCCGAACCCATACATGCAAAGCTGTGAAATCATCATCAGACCGTTATCGCTCAGAACCCATTCCGGCAGAACCGGTCTCAGGAACTGCGCCATACGGACCATCAGAAACTGTGCCCCGACGGATACCAGATAAAAGACGGTGTAGGCCCACCCGATCCGGGAAATCTGTCTTTTCATATTCATGTCTGTCATAACCATAACCTCCATATCTTTTGTCTCGTTGCCTCTGTCCCCCCAATCAAACATATTCCACAAAAAGGAAGCAGGCATACCACCTGCTTCCCAATGAATCTGCTATATCTTGCTGGTTCTAGAATTCCATCTTGTCAACCTTGGATGCTCTTGCTTCCACTTCCTTCTTCTGGATATCACCAGGAGCCTGCTCATAGCGGGCAAACTCATACTCAAACAGACCAATACCACCGGTCATGGAACGAAGGTCGGTATTGTAACCATACAGCTCGGACATCGGGATATCTGCCTCGATGACCTGTTTTCCGTGATGGTCAGAGTTCATACCGAGTACACGGCCTCTTCTGCGATTCAGATCACCCATAACATCACCGGTAAACTTATCCGGAACGGTAACCTTCAGAGATGCGATCGGCTCAAGCAGAACCGGATTTGCATCCATGAAGCCCTTCTTGAATGCCATGGAAGCTGCGGTCTTGAATGCCATCTCAGAGGAATCAACCGGGTGATAGGAACCATCCACCAGAGTTGCCTTCACACCGACTACCGGATATGCAGCCAGAGGTCCTCTCATGCAGCTTTCCGCAATACCCTTCTCAACAGCCGGGAAGTAGTTCTTCGGAACGGCACCGCCGAATACCCGCTCTTCAAATACATAAGGATTCTCCAGATCGCCGGACGGCTCAAATTCCATCTTAACATCACCGTACTGACCATGTCCGCCGGACTGCTTCTTATACTTGCCCTGAACTTCCACTTTCTTGCGGATGGTCTCACGGAAAGCAAACTTCGGCTTACTCAGTTCGATCTCAACTTTATAACGGCTCAGCAGCTTGCTCACTACAACTTCCAGCTGCTGATCGCCAATACCGTACAGCAGAAGCTGACGATTCTCTTTATCGTTGACACTCTTCAGAGTCAGATCCTCTTCCATCAGCTTTGCAAGTGCGCTGGATACCTTATCCTCGTCACCCTTGGTCACAGTGTTGTATCTTTTATATGTATAAGGAGTGGAAATCTGCGGCTTGTGGTAAACGATCGGTGCACTGCGCAGAGCAATGGTATCACCGGTCTGGGTAATGTTCAGCTTCGCAACTGCACCGATATCACCGGCTCTCAGTTCCGGAACCTCGATGACATCCTTACCTCTTAACAGATAAACCTTGCCGACCTTCTCCTCGGTATCCTTATTCACGTTGTAAATAGTGCTGTCCGGTTTCAGAATACCGGTACAGATCTTCATCAGGGAGTACTTGCCGATGAACGGATCCACGATCGTCTTGAATACTCTTGCGGACAGGGAAACTTCATCATTGTACTTTGCGGTAAAGCGCTCGCCGGTGGAAACGTCCACACCGATACACTCAAACTTATCCGGAGTCGGCAGATAACGGTCAATCACCTGCAGCAGAGTCTTAAAGCCCTGGCAGTTC
>JALFHZ010000116.1 GCA_022776445.1 Lachnospiraceae bacterium | reverse complement strand
GTGCTGCCGGAACTGGAGGATGAACATCGGAAGATACAAACCAGAGATGAGCTGCCGCAGAGTGCTGCAGGCAAGACCATCATGACGACCGAACCCAAGTTCATTCCCAAGGAAGCAGCACTTATTCAGTTGGGGGAAGGCGTTCAGGTCAAGGTACGTTTGATTGACTGCGTCGGTTTTATGGTGCAGGGGGCTGCCGGTCACGAGGAGAACGACCGGGAACGTCTGGTGAAAACGCCGTGGTACGAAGAGGAGATTCCTTTTACCCGTGCCGCAGAGATTGGAACCAGAAAGGTGATCCGGGATCATTCCACTATCGGTCTGGTGGTTACGACGGACGGCTCTTTCGGGGAACTGAAGCGGGAAGCTTACATAGAAGCGGAGGAGACTGCCGTACGCGAACTGAATCAGATCGGAAAGCCGTTTCTGATTCTTCTCAATTCCAGCCGGCCCTATTCGGAAGAAACCATACGGCTTGCCGCGGAGATGCAGCAGCATTACGGAGTCGCGGTGCTTCCGGTGAACTGTGAACAGCTGAAGGCGGAAGATATCTGCCGCATCCTGGAGCTGGTGCTGAAGGAATTCCCGGTGACGGAAGTGGATTTCTTTATTCCGAAATGGCTGGAGATTCTGCCGCCTGCGCACTGGCTGAAGGATCAGCTGGTGAAGCAGATCAGGGAACTGATGAACCGCGTCCGCCATATGAAGGATGTTCCGGAAGACTGGGAAAACAGCGGCTGCGATGCAATCCGCTCTATGAAGGCAGAGCAGATGGATCTGTCCAGCGGCTGCGTCAGAGTGCAGGTCGCGATTGAGGACGGATATTATTATCAGACACTCAGCGATTTTGCGGGAATCCCGATTGAAGATGAGTATCAGCTGATGCAGAAGCTCAGGGAGCTTGCGGCCATGCAGAAGGAATATGACAAGGTCTTAAACGCAATGAATCAGGTCCGCATGAAGGGATATGGTGTTGTGACACCGGATCGCTCGGAGATTGTTCTGGATGAGCCGACTGTGATCCGGCACGGCAACAAGTATGGGGTAAAGATGAAAGCGGAGGCTCCGTCCATCAATCTGATCAAGGCACAGATTCAGACGGAGATTGCGCCGATTGTAGGCAGCGAACAGCAGGCCGAAGATCTGATTGCCTATATGAAGGAAAATGCAGGAAGCAGAGAAGATGGTATCTGGGAAACCAATATTTTTGGCAAATCCATTGAACAGATCGTAGAAGACGGTATTCAGGCCAAAGTGAGTCAGATGACAGAAGACTGCCAGATGAAGCTGCAGGATGCGCTTCAGAAGATTATTAACGACAGCAACGGTGGGCTGATTTGTATCATCATTTAACGAGTCGTGTTCACTTGGAAATACGGCAGGAAGGAGAAATGTTATGAGACTGGTATTCAGCGGAGCAGCTCATGAGGTGACAGGGAGCTGTCATTATCTGGAGACAGGAGCAACCAGGTTTCTGGTGGATTGCGGTATGGAACAGGGCATCAATATCTATGAAAATATTGAACCTCCTGCACCCTGGTCGGAGATTGATTTTGTTCTTCTGACGCATGCGCATATTGATCATGTCGGCATGCTGCCATATATCTATGCGCGGGGATTCCGGGGCAGAGTGATCGCTACTGCGGCCACCTGTGATTTGTGCAACATTATGCTGAAAGACAGTGCGCACATTCAGGAGATGGAGGCAGAGTGGAGAAACCGTAAGGCGAGACGTGCCGGCAATCCGGAGGTACCGCCGCTTTATGAGATGAACGACGCACTGGGTGTACTGGAACTGTTTGAACCTCAGGATTATGATGCCATGGTGGAACTGAATGATGAGGTGACGGTTCGTTTTACCGATATCGGCCATCTGCTTGGTTCTGCTTCGATTGAGATCTGGATGAGGGAAGGGGAGAACGAGCGAAAGATTGTCTTCTCCGGAGACATCGGCAACAAGAACAAACCGCTGATCCGGGATCCTTCCTACACTTCGGAAGCGGATTATGCGGTGATGGAGTCTACCTATGGCGATCGCCTGCATCAGAAGGGGGTGGATGGAAGCACGCATATTTCGGAGCTGGTCCGGATTGTGCAGGAGACGCTGGATCGCGGGGGCAATGTTGTGATTCCTGCGTTTGCGGTAGGACGCACGCAGGAGCTGCTGTATTTTTTCCGTCACATCAAGGCAGAACATCTGATTCGCGGCCACAGCTCCTTTGAGGTGTTTGTGGACAGTCCGATGGCCGTGGAAGCGACGCATGTATTTAAGGAAAATCAGATGGAGTGCTACGATGAGGAGACGCAGGTGCTGGTACAGGCCGGGATCAATCCGATTTCCTTCCCGGGGCTGAAGCTGTCTGTTACCAGTCAGGAGTCTCAGAATATCAACTTTGATACAAAGCCCAAGGTGATTATTTCCGCTTCCGGTATGTGTGATGCCGGACGTATCCGCCATCATCTGAAGCATAACCTGTGGAGAAGGGAGTGCACCGTTGTATTTGCCGGATATCAGGCCGAGGGTACGATTGGCCGTGCTTTGATTGACGGTGCGAAGAAGGTACGTCTGTTTGGTGAGACCATTGACGTGGAGGCACAGATTGAGGTGCTTCACGATATCAGCGGACATGCGGATCAGAACGGACTTCTGGAATGGGCGGAGCATTTTGAAAAGAAACCGCAGAAAATGTTTGTGGTGCATGGCAGCGATGATGTCTGCGACCGGTTTGCGGCTATGGTTACGGAGCGAACCGGTATTCCGGCGGAGGCGCCATACAGCGGAGCGGAGTTTGATCTGATCCGGGGTGTTTGGATTAAAGAGACCGTCGGGATTCCGATTGCTCCAAAGAGCGCTGCCGCGAAGAAGGCGAAGGGCGTATTTGCCCGTCTGCTGGCTGCCGGAGAGCGCCTGATGGCGGTGATCGCCCGCAATGAAGGCGGAGCCAACAAGGATCTGGCGAAATTTGCGGACCAGATCAATGCATTATGCGATAAATGGGACAGATAAAGGAGTGAAAGCATGTCAAAGGTACAGATTTACACAGATGGGTCGGCGAGAGGCAATCCGGACGGACCGGGCGGCTATGGTACGGTTCTTCAGTTTACAGACAGCAGCGGGCAGCTTCACGAAAAAGTGTTGTCGGCCGGATACCGCAGGACTACCAACAACCGGATGGAGCTGATGGCGGCCATCGCTGGTCTGGAGGCACTGAACCGCCCGTGTGAAGTGGATCTGTATTCTGACTCCAAATATCTGACCGATGCATTTAATCAGCATTGGATTGACAACTGGGTGGCCAACAACTGGAAACGCGGCAAGAGCGGTCCGGTCAGAAATATTGACCTTTGGGAACGGCTCCTGAAAGCGAAGGCGCCCCATCAGGTGCGGTTCATCTGGGTGAAGGGCCATGCCGGTCATCCCCAGAACGAGCGGTGTGATAAACTGGCAACAACGGCTGCAGACGGTTCTGATCTTCGAATGGATCCGGGAGCAGAAAATTAAATAAATCTTACAAATGTTTACTTCTTTCATTTTTGTATTTCATTTCCAAATGGATTGTGCTATGTTAATGGTATCATTTCATACGGAATAAGGAAATCGAATGAAGATTAATAAACTCTGGATTGTAATCATATTAATTCTGGTAGTGGGATGTCTGTCTACCAGTTATACGAAACGGTATCGGGATCAGCGTGCCTCTGCCGCAGAGTATGCGGCGGAGGAGACCTTTGCCGTTGCCGGCGTTGCCGCAAAAGACGCGCCGACGGCTGCGCAGGAGCCGGACGTGCAGGAAGGGGCGGGGGTTTTCCCTGAAGCATCAGCGGCCGCGCCTGCACCGAAGAAGGCAGAGAGCTTCACTGCGGATGCGACGTTGAGCGATGCACTGCCGGAGGAAGATGCAGGAGCGGCCATGGATGTCTCAGAACAGGCGGCAGAGTATGCAGTGGCGCGTGCGGCGCTGCCTTCGCCGGAGTCTGCGGATGGAGAGCGAACCAACGGATATCTTAACCGCCTGAAGGATCTGGATGCCAGAATTGAGAAAGAGCACGCCTCCTCCGGAGATACGACCAATTCTCTTAAGGCGGCTGCAGAGCAGGAACGAAAACTCTGGGAGACGGAACTGAACCGCATTCTGAAAGCTCTTGAGGAGCGGATTTCCGATGAGGATATGAAGACGCTTTTCAAGGAGCAGAAGGAATGGATGCGGGAGCGGGAGAATATCGCGGTGGAGTCTTCCAAGAAAAAGAACGGAAGCGCCCTGGAAGAAGTGGAATATAACGTATCTCTTGCGGATACGACACGGGAGCGGGCGTATGAGCTGGCGGAACAGTATGCAGCGGTTCTGACGGGGGCGGAATAGTTTTTCCGCCTTTTTTTTCGTGCACCCGGCGGGAACACGTTTCTGTGGTTTAAGTCCGTAATCCGTCCGGTAGTGGGATGGAGATAGTCAAAAGCAAAGGTGTTGTTTGCAGTAAATATGGCAGAAATATGGAACGAAAGAACGTGCGAGGTTCATCCAAAATCGGTCAGGAAGATGAAATTGCATTGGCTGATATGAAGGGACTGATGTCAAAGACAGACGAATGGTTACGGAGAAAAATCCGGACTATGATCTGAAAATCTGTAAAACTAAGGAACCGCCGCGTACCAAATTTCGTGGACACTGACGAAGGGCGGAAAAATTGCTCTCGTCTATTAGAAAACGAGAGCAAAGTCTGACCAAGGTAATCGCCAGCGAGCTTTGTAGCGAGCCGCCAATGCATTTTACTCCTGGATATTTTAATTTACCGTGACTGCAGTGTCACCGGTAATAAGAAAATGTGTAACAACAGGCTGAGGATTTTATCGGATTAAAACATAGAGGAGCTTTATGAATAAGTCTGATTAATGAGTTTGAGACAGTTTTCATGTTCTTCTATGAAAATAGGTTTCAGTGTTTCCAGATATTGCTTCATGATTCGATTCAGGGTCCTGCCGCGTTTGATGAGACCACAGAATTCATAGATTGGGACATTGCGCAGCCGGAAATATAGCAGGCCTTTTTGAGGTTGAATGTGCATATCAAAAAGGAAGGCAAAAGAATCAGTAACGCTTACCATGTTACATACAGTGAGTATGCTGGAAGTTTGAAGCAGAACGGATGGATGCAGACCTTCACGGTTTAAATACTGATCGGTACATACTCTTGCCTGAGTTCCATGTCGAAATTTTATCATGCTGTAATTTCGAAGTGTTTCCAGATTAACTGTATGATCAGGCAGAAGAAAATCAGGAGAGGACAGGAGCGGATGTCCATTTCTTATGCAGAGAACCAATTCTGTGGTCAATAGCGGGACGCAGATCAGTTCAGCCGGTGTTTTGCTCATTATATTAAGGGTCAAATCAATCTGACCGGAAATAACCATTTCCCGGAGTGCTTGAGGAGAATCTTCATAATATTGCAGATTAATATTTGGATATAATTGATTAAATTTCGTATAAATCTTATGCATGGATGTAAATCCACGTTCTATGGTTATACCAATCGCGAGCTCCCCATAATCATTTTTTGAATAGTCCATTAATTCAGACATCGTATTTTCATAAAGCTCAAGTATATCGTGTGCGCAGCGAAGATAGCGTTGACCTACAATGGTAGGATACATCCGGTTGCTGACTCTTCGAAATAGAGGAAATCCAAGCTCTTTTTCTGTTTTAGTCAGGAATTGGCTGAGACTGGGCTGAGAAATAAATAATTCTTCTGCAGCTGAAGTCAGATTCCCCTTTCTTTCAATGGTTACAAGGTAGTTCATCTGAGTAAGGTTCATAGTGATCTCCTTTCGTGATGCTGAATTTTGTTTTTGAATGCAGGTTTATGGACAATAAATCTATAAGAAAAACCTATAGAAACTATAAAAATACAGTAGTATTAATTATATTAATACTCTGTTATACTAAATTTGTCAACAAGAGAGTGTGCTGAAATTAATACAGCAGACTGAACGAAAGAAAGGAGAAGGTACTATGAAAAAGAAAGTGGTAAGCGTTATATTAACGGCAGCTATGTGTGCAGGTCTTACTGCATGCGGTGGGGGGAAGACAACTACAACGGAGGCAGCTGCAGAGAGCAAGACTATGGCAACTTCTGAAACAACTGCAGCAACTGCGGCATCTGAAGCATCTGCAGAGTCAAAAGAACTGACGATTCAGGATGTATGGCCGGCAGGGTCTACCGTGCGGTTTGATGTTCCGGCAAAGGCTGGTGGCGGTACCGACCTTTATACCAGATATCTTACGCAGGCACTGGGTGAGTTGAACCCGGATGTGAAATTTGTTGTAACCAATTATGATACTACTGAAGTAGGACGTGAGAATACTAAGAATGCAGATCCGGATGGTCTTACCCTTCTTGTTCATCACGGTGGGTCTATGATTGAGTATATGACTGGTTCCTCTGAGGTGAACCCTAAAGATGATTACAAAACAGTTGGTCTGGTTAATGTAGGTGGTCCACAGGCAATCATTGCCCGCCCGGATGCTCCTTATTCTAATTTGCCGGAGCTTGGTGAGTATATTGTTGCACATCCGAATGAGGTGATAATCGGATGCAGCTTGGGAGGTGCTTCTCAGTGTATGCTTTATGGTGTAGTAAACGGAATCGAAGATGGATATGGCAGCATGGTAAACTGGGTTCAGTGTGGTTCTGAGGCAGATAAGCTGACTCAGACTGCATCCGGTTCCATTGATATTGCAAACTGTACCATTCCGAATGCGCTGTCTTATGAAGCAGATGGAAAACTGAAAATCCTTGGTACTATGGCTCCTTCCATTGCGAATCTGGAAAATATGGGTGAGTTGATTGGTGAAGAACTACCGGAAACTTTCAGAACCGCCAAAGAGCAAGGCATTGATTATTCGTATGATTCTTGCTATTATGTATGGGCTCCGGCAGGACTTCCGGATGATGTTGCGTATGTAATCAATGAGCAGATTCAGAAATGTGCAGATCAGCAAACCTTTACTGATGGCATGAAGTCTATGGCATCTTATATTGATAAGAGAGATCTTGCTGCTACTCAGCAAACCTTTGATGACGAGTGGACTACTTGGGCCGGTATTCTGGATAATATGGGTATCCGTATTAGATAAGTATGAAAACCATGCAGATGATTCTGCAAGGTAACACTAATCGGGACCTGATAGGCTGTTTTTAACCTGACAGGTCCCTTTCTGAAAAAGGTGGTCTTATGAAAAAAATTAAAATGACTTACATTATGGGTATTCTGGGATTACTTCTTGCAGGCTGGATTGCTCTGGAAACTTCAAAAATTCCGGAGCGCCTGGTTTCCAATGAACCAGGCCCGAAAATGTTTCCATATCTGTCTGCGGCAGGAATTGCATTATTTGCTATTCTTTCCATGGTGTTTGACGCACCGAAAGAGGAGGACAAGCCTTATCTCGATTCGAAGGGCTGGAAGCGTCTTGCATTAGTCATTATTGAAGTGCTTGTTTTCTGTGTTGCGATGAATTATATTGGCTTCTGGATTACTTCTATGATTGGTATGATGATATTTATCTGGACCTTGAAAGGAGATAAGAAGATCAATATTTTGTTTGCTATCACGCTGTCTGTTGCCCTGGGATCTATTTGCTATTTCGGTTTTACCAGAGGGTTCAGCATTCCTCTGCCTTCTGGTGCAATTTGGAAAACACTGGGCATAAAGATGCTGTAAATCAGGAGGTAAATCCATGCAAGCATATATATCTGCATTGGGGACGCTGCTTCAGCCGCAGAATCTCTTTATGATGTATTTATGTAATATTATCGGCGCTGTTTTAGGTGCCATCCCGGGACTCAATGGCGGTCTTGGAATGACACTGATTCTTCCTTTGACTTTCGCTTTTTCAACAGAAATGTCTTTCGGAATGCTAACGGGAATGTATGTTGGTGGCTGTACGGGGTCTTTCATTGCGGCCGTATTGATTGGCATTCCGGGTTCTGCATCTTCCATAGCTACTTGTTATGACGGTTATCCGATGACAAAGAACGGGCATGCAGCAAAAGCGTTATCCATTGGAATTACCGCTTCTTTTATTGGAACGGTTGTTTCTATTCTTGTAGCGATGATCTGTACGACTCGTATTGCAGAAATCGCGTTATTGCTGGGACCGTGGGAATACTTTTCTCTCTGCCTGATGGCAATCACCATGGTAATTGGTTTGTCCAACGGATCTGTATTTAAAGGTCTTATGGCAGCTTGTATAGGTCTTTGGATGTCTACCATCGGGTCAGATCTTGTCACCAATCAGCTGCGCTTTACTTTCCACAATCCCAAGCTTTATGGAGGCATCAATATCGTTTGCCTTCTGATGGGGGTATTTGCACTGCAGCAGGTAGCAACCAGTTACGCAAAAGGTGAGCAAACTATGCCGGAAGTAGATACAAGTTCTCTTAGCGGCTTCGGTCTGACACTGAAAGATTTCGTAGATAATGCAAAAACGATCATCGTTTCCATGCTGATCGGTTTGTTCATCGGTTTTTTGCCGGGTATGGGGTCAGGTATTTCCAATTTGATTGCTTACGGTCAGGCAAAACGAATGAGTAAGCATCCGGAACGTTTCGGTACCGGATATGATGCGGGTATCTGGGCTACGGAAATATCAAATAATGCGGGTCTTGGCGGCGCGTTAATCCCAATGATTTCATTAGGTATTCCAGGAGACAGTACCTGTGTGCTGCTGATGTCTGGCATGACAATTCATGGACTTCAGCCGGGCCCCATGTTTATCAAACAGAACCCGGAGCTTGGAGCACTGATTTTCCTGATTGTTCTTGTTTCAGCAATCCTGCTTTTTATTACACAGATTTTTACAAAACGCTGGTTTCCGTATCTGCTGAAAGCACCGTATCATTATCTGTACAGCGCGATTTTGATTCTGTGTCTGATGGGGGCTTTTTCCTCAACGACTTCGATGTTCAGTGTGGGTTTGGTCGTGGCTTTTGGTGTGCTTGGGATTATGATGGATATGTTCCATATTCCGTTTACACCGTTGATGCTTGCTTTTATCCTGGGCGGTAAGATCGAAAGCTATTTCCGTATGGGTTGTTCTTATGCCAGAGGTGATATGACCAGTTTTATCAGAAGACCTCTGTCACTGATCTTTATTTTGGTAGCTGTTTTCAGTGTGATCTGGCCATTGATTGGAAAAGTGAGAAAGAAAGTTCAGAAATAGCGAATGGTACTATATTGAATAGATTATAGACTATAAATGGAAGGTAAAATTTAATGGTTCATTCATTTTTATTAATCGGTCAGTCCAATATGGCGGGAAGAGGGTTTATGAAGGAGGTTCAGCCGATTCGTGATCCTGGGATTAAGATGCTTCGCAACGGGCGGTGGCAGGTCATGAGCGAGCCGCTGAACTACGATCGTTTCTTTGCGGGAATTGGCTTGGCTGCTTCCTTTGCGCAGGCGTGGAGAACCGATCATCCGGAGGAAGAAATTGGTTTGATTCCGTGTGCAGACGGCGGAAGTATGCTGGATGAGTGGCAGCCGGGATGTGCATTGTTTGATCATGCAGTGATGCAGGCGAAACTGGCACAGCGAATCAGTGTGATTGACGGTATTTTGTGGCATCAGGGTGAGACAGATTGTCCGTCAGAGCGTGTGATATGCTATGAAAAGAAGCTAGATGGTATTGTTGCGGAACTTCGTCGTCAGTTGGAACTTCCGAATGTACCGTTTATCGTAGGAGGTCTTGGTGATTACCTTCCAGAATGTCCGCTGCATGATTATTTTGTCAACGCACCGAAGGTCACAGCCGCGCTTCTGCATTTTGCAGAAACGCATGAGCATACTCTGTTTGTGACTGCAAAGGGCCTGACCTGTAATCCAGATCATCTCCATTTCAATGCGATATCCCAGAGGATCTTCGGCATACGTTATTATTCCTCATATGTAAACCAAGTCAATGTCATGGAGCCGCTTCCGAATGAAGAGGAAGTGGTTCGCCAGCAGAACGAATATGTGGAGATTCCGCTGGAAGAGAAGCAGAGAATGTTGAAGCAGCAATTGGATGAGGGAAAAATTGACAAACAGATGTATGATCGGCTGGTGGATGCTTTAATCAGCACAATGTAAAAGCTGTTTGTGGCTGGACTGAAATGATAACATTTCGTCATACATGGCATGTAAAACCAAATTAGGAGGAAAGGTTATGCGTAAGGTTATTGATCCAGGCAAAGAGCGACGAAGCATAAATGTTGTAGAGAATATCTGCTTTTCCCATGTAAAAGACATGAAAGGCAACCCGGTGGATCTATACATGACCCTGATGCTTCAGAATGGAAACAGTGAGATGCGTCTTGCTGATGGTGCTGATGATGAGGTCAGCACTGGTGTACAGCCGGTGCTGGTATGGATCAATGGATCTGGTTGGAAAAAATGTGACCGTATGTTGATGTCTGCTGAGATGGAATTTCTGGCGGAAGCAGGTTATGCAATGGCGTTCATTGATTACCGTACTTCTGATATTGCATCATTCCCGGCACAGATCATCGATGTAAAGACTGCGGTACGCTTCCTGCGTGCACATGCATCAGAGTATCAGATTGATCCGAATCGTATCGGTACTATCGGTCGTTCCGCTGGCGGACATCTGTCCACCTGGATGGCTATGAATACGGATGATTTTGAAAGTGAGGAGTGGGCAGGTTATTCCAGCAAAGTTCAGGTGGCTGTTGATATGTTTGGACCAACTGATATTCCGGTATGCACTGAAAAAAATTATAAAGCGTTCCAGGATCCGAACTATCGTTGGCATAAGATATCTGAGACACATGAAGGTGTGCTTCTTGGGGTAACCGATGATATGACGAAAGAAGAGGTTCTGGAACTGGGAAGAAAAGCCAGCCCGATTAACTATATTACTGATCAGATGTCTTCGATCATTATTCTCCATGGAGACCAGGATCCACTGGTACCTATCGAGATTAGTGAAAAACTGTACGCGAAGATTTGTGAAGCAGGTCTTGGGGATCGTGCGGATTTGTACATTCTGAAGAATGGTGGACATGGAACGAGAGAGTTCTTTCAAAATCTGACTAAACAGACGATTGTGGAATTTGTTGATAAGTGTCTGAAATAAAAATTGAGCTGCTGTGAAAAGCATAGCTATAAACAATATAAAAGACTTCTGGTTCAGATGAGCCAGAAGTCTTTTGTGAGTGCGCCTAGCGGCGCACGATTCCAACAGGTGCAAGTCGTGTGTTCTGCAAGCTGTTATCAGCTTGCCAGTGAAAGCATGGCTAAGGTAATCGCCAGTGGGCCTTGCAGCGAGACTTCAATGCTTTTGGGTTACCGTTTGTGACTGGTCTACAGCTTATTATGGTGCTCATATAGCACGAGTGTGCCAAGGTGGTGTGAGAGGTCGGGAAAATTTAATTAATTTTCTCTCCTACTCGATTTCTGTCTTGATAATTGTAATTTCCTATGCTAATATACAAGGATGAAAGTATGATTATCTGAACGTAAGGAGGACTTAATTATGTCAGCAGTAGCAGTAAGCTTTTTGGGATATGCCGTTAAGGCGGTTATTTTTGCAGCAATAGCATATGCGGGGATTATCTGTGGTAAAAAGTTCAGAGATAAAAAAGATGCCGAGAAAGCCTGATTCGCAGAATACAGGATATACTTGGCAGATATTACGGAGGAAACATTAAAGTGAAGAAGTATGGTGTTAATGAATTGAGAAGAATGTTCCTGGAGTTTTTCGAGAGCAAGGGACATCTGGCGTTGAAGAGCTTTTCTCTGGTGCCTCATAATGACAACAGTCTGCTCCTGATCAACTCCGGCATGGCTCCGCTCAAGCCGTATTTTACCGGCCAGGAGATTCCGCCGAGAAGAAGAGTGACGACCTGTCAGAAGTGCATTCGTACCGGTGATATCGAGAATATCGGTAAGACTGCGCGCCACGGCACCTTCTTTGAGATGCTGGGCAACTTCTCTTTCGGTGATTATTTCAAGACAGAGGCCATTCACTGGTCCTGGGAGTTTTTGACAGAAGTAGTCGGGCTGGATCCGAACCGCCTGTATCCGTCCGTTTATCAGGATGATGACGAGGCGTTTGATATCTGGAATAAGGAGATCGGCATTCCGGCTGATCGCATTTTCCGCTTTGGCAAGGAAGACAACTTCTGGGAGCATGGTGCAGGCCCGTGCGGTCCATGTTCCGAGATCTATTATGACCGCGGTGAGAAGTACGGCTGCGGCAAACCGGGCTGCACGGTAGGCTGTGAGTGTGATCGTTACATTGAGGTATGGAACAATGTATTCACACAGTTTGAGAATGACGGCCACGGCAATTACACCGAACTGATTCAGAAGAATATTGATACCGGTATGGGTCTGGAGCGCCTGGCTGTTGTGGTTCAGGACGTGGATTCTCTGTTTACCGTTGATACCAACAAGGCACTTCTGGACGAGGTATGTACTCTGGCATATACGGAATATCAGGCTGACGAGAAGAAGGATGTTTCCCTTCGTATTATCGCAGATCATGTGAAGTCCTGCACCTTTATGATTTCCGACGGTATTATGCCTTCCAATGAAGGACGCGGTTATGTTCTGCGCCGCCTGCTGCGCCGTGCTGCCCGCCATGGCAGACTGCTTGGCATCGAGGGCAGATTTATGGCAGATTTGAGCAAGACCGTGATTGAACTTTCCAAAGACGGTTATCCGGAACTGGAAGAAAAGAAGCCGATGATTCTGAAGGTACTTGCAGAAGAAGAGGAAAAATTCAACAAGACCATCGACCAGGGACTTGCGATCCTGGCTGATATGGAAGCAGATATGGCTGCAAAGAACGAGACGGTTCTTTCCGGTGACAATGCATTCAAATTATACGATACTTATGGATTCCCGCTGGATCTGACGATTGAGATTCTGGAAGAGAAGAACATGACCGTTGATGAGGAAGGCTTCCAGGCGGCCATGAAGGAGCAGCGTGAGAAGGCCCGCAAGGCAAGAAAGACGACCAACTACATGGGTGCGGATGTAACGGTATATCAGTCCATACCGGCGGATGTGGCAACGGCGTTTGTCGGCTACGACCGTCTGGAGCATGATTCCCGCATTTCCGTTCTGACCACGGATACGGAGCTGGTGGAGGCTTTGACGGACGGACAGCGCGGTACGATTATTGTCGATGAGACTCCATTCTACGGCACGATGGGCGGCCAGACCGGCGATACCGGCGTGATCACCGGAGCAAACGGCACATTCGTAGTAGAGGATACGATTCATTTACAGGGAACCAAGGTAGGACATGTCGGCCGCATGACCAGCGGTATGTTTACGGTAGGTGAGACGGTTACCCTGAAGGTAAATGCGGATACCCGACGTTCTACCGAGAAGAACCACAGTGCGACCCATCTGCTGCAGAAGGCGCTGCGTACGGTTCTGGGTGAACATGTAGAGCAGGCCGGTTCTCTGGTTACTCCGGATCGTCTGCGTTTCGACTTCACGCATTTCTCTGCGATGACAGCGGAGGAGCTGAAAGCGGTTGAAGATCTGGTGAACAAGGAGATTCAGGAGAATCTGGATGTTGTGACACAGGAGATGACGCTGGATGAAGCGAAGAAAACCGGTGCTATGGCACTGTTTGGTGAAAAATATGGCGAGAAGGTACGTGTCGTTAAGATGGGCGACTTCTCTACGGAGCTTTGTGGTGGTACTCATGTGGGCAACACTGGTGTCATTCACGCATTCAAGATTGTTTCAGAGGCTGGTATCGCAGCCGGTGTCCGCAGAATCGAGGCACTGACCGGGGAAGGTCTGATGGCATATTACCATAAGGCAGAGGATACTCTTCATGAGGCTGCGAAAGCGGCCAAGACGACTCCTTCCGAGCTGAAGAGCAAGATCGAGGCCATGATGGAAGAGATCAAAGCTCTGCATGCGGAGAATGAGAAGCTGAAGAGCAAGCTGGCGAACGAAGCGCTTGGCGATGTTATGAGTCAGGTAAAGGAAGTAAACGGCGTGAAAGTTCTGGCAGCCAAGGTTGCTGATGTAGATATGAACGGCCTGAGAAATCTGGGTGACCAGCTGAAGGAAAAACTGGGCGAGGGCGTGATTGTACTGGCTTCCGTTCAGGGCGATAAGGTCAATCTGATGGCAACGGCTACCGATGCGGCCCAGAAGCAGGGTGCGCACGCAGGAAATCTGATCAAGGCGATTGCCGCACTGGTTGGCGGCGGCGGCGGCGGACGCCCGAATATGGCGCAGGCCGGCGGCAAGAATCCGGCGGGTGTTGATGCTGCACTGGATAAGGTTTACGAGGTTGCGGCAGAGCAGATTCACTAAAACGTACCGCGATCCGGGACTCTCCTGGAAAAATTTGAAAGTTTTTTGCTCCTTTTGCAAAAAATAGTTGACGAATGGAGATTTTATGATATAATCATACCAGTGCTATAAAATACCCAAACAGTTGTATTATGCACAAGTACACAACTGGAGGGAGGTTAGGTGTGAGCTATGTCAAACGT
>JALFHZ010000088.1 GCA_022776445.1 Lachnospiraceae bacterium | reverse complement strand
GTAATTAGCGAAGCGTATACCGTCGCAATTCGCCGTAGAGATGATTGAATCGCGCAGTCATCTATCGTACTGCGCAGTCAATGGTACACTCGATGGAAAAACAATCTGCCGTTAGCGTCTCCGGCAATTTGCCGCGTCACACCGAAAGACAGGCACGCAGGGGAAACATCATGTATATGCAGGATTGGGTGAGCCGCTTGGATGCGTTCCTCCAGTTCAACGAGGAAGATATTTTGCAAAATAAAGGCAAAGTGACTGCTGCCATTGCAAAGGCATTTGCAGAAAGTGAATTTGAAAAATTCCGTGTTTTACGGGATAGAACATATCAGAGCGACTTTGACCGACTTGTAGCAAGCATCGAAGAAACAGAAGAATGAGTAATCGGATGAAATTACAGGCTTGGTCGATTTCGGACAAATGCTTGAACAGCGTACCCTCCACCACATAGTTGGTATAAAGGATTTTACGGTGTTCTTTCAGATAGCTGCGGCGCATACGCCCATATTTGCCGATCTGATAATCGCCGTCATCCGGCAAAACGAGGTTAGGGATGAAATAATCGCCCACCTGACGATATGTACCGCCCATTTCCTTAAATAAAGATTTCATAAGCAAACAGCTCCTTTCTGCGTTGAATTTGTAGCGGTTATAAGGCTTTTCTGTTCCTTTCTTACAACTGCTTTTCAATTCACCACAAATGAGCCACAGTCACATGTATTAGATGGTAGAAACCACCCTCTACATATTAGCTCTTGAAATAATGGCTACCGCAATCCCACTGGCTTTAGACGGTGGCTGTCTGCGGGACAAAGCATGATAGGGATATGAATGCGGCAAAAAATATTTTAGCGGAAGGATTAAGACAAATAGCATAAAGAAACCTGTATAGGGCAGGGACTGCCCAAATCAACGCCTGTGGAGATAGTAGGTTACGAGGTCGATGAAGCAGGAAGCCCATTGGCTTTAGACAATGGGTAGTTCACATTCCACATGGTACGGTGGTGCCGCCCGTAATCGTACCGAGCGTCGGTACAAAATCCGTAAACATCTTGTAGCAGCGTGCCACAATTTCATCGACATATGGGATATTGTTGCCAAACTTCGGCGCATCCAGAAAATCCTTCCGCATCTGATTATAGCCCACCCAGTCTGCTTCCAGGGCATCATATAATTCCTGAAGCGTATATTTCTTCTCATCAAAGCAAAGTTTTTTAATCGCCGCAAAAGAATCACCCACATTCACCATACCAATCGTACAGACTGACGCGGTATTGTCAAATGGGATATCATGGCGGCACCAGATATCTTTTCCGCTCTCAATTCCCTGATACATAAGTGCACTCCGGAGCGGATCCGGGCAGATTCGCATCCAGGCAGCCGGTAATCGCAAAGTCACGGGCATCTTCCACAGAAACGCCATGCATGGTAAAGAACTCTGTATAGCTTTCATCACTGATAAATGCCGGCATACTGAGCCCCGCCTTGATACACTCTACTCCCTTTAATAACAGTTCCTTCGGCGTGGAAGGTGCCACACGCAATGTAATCGTATGATGTGGTGTCCGGGTAATCAATGCCGCATCCAGCAGCATATAACTCAGATCATTCGTGGCATCCGTTCCATCCGGTTTCACACCGCCGATTACGAAATTATGCCATTTTGCAAAGCCCGCTTTCTTCTTGCGGTTGTTTTTTCCTGAAGTACGGTTCAGTTACATATTTTTCAAACGCATACAGCAAAGCAGTTCAACAGCCTCCTCACGTGTGATACGTCCTGCTTCCAGATCTGCCTTATAGTACGGATACATGTACTGATCAAACCGTCCGCCCGGAAGCGTGGTGCTCGGACTGAGCATCAAAAACTGGAACCAGAAACACTGGATCGCTTCCCGGAACGTACGCGGTTTATGTCTCGGCACCCACGCACATGTCTCACCGATCGTCTGAAGCTCTGCCCGCCGTACCGGATCCTTCTCTTTGTACGCCATCTCATATGCAAGTCTGGAATAACGATCTGCCAGTGTATTCATCGCCTCAAATGCCATGATCACCGCCCGATAATAGCGGAACTTGTCAATGCTTTCTGCGTCAGTAAAACGAAGCCTGCTCTGACACTCCCGTGCCTGCTCGATCAGCTCCAGAGTACCATGATCCAGAATTTTCGTATAATCCACAAGCAGAAGCACCAGGCTCGGTCCAAGACCCAGACCGCTCTGCGCATAACCACCTCCGACACCGCGTCCCTGAGATTTATCCTTCCACGGCGGCAGCACCAGTCCGGCTTTCAAAAGCTTCAGGATGCGTTCATCCTCCTGCTCATCCATGCTTCGAAGCTCCCAGACCCACAAACGCTTCGTTGTCTTGAATGTATCACTGATGGCCGTCATCTCCGTATGGCTCTTGGATGTCTTCATGTCCTGTCCTTTTGCCTTCACATCCCGCAGCATATCGGTAACTTCCTCCATAGCAAAATTACCCAGACTGTAAAAGATCGCTTTACCCTTATACATCTCAATCGGCTTCAGAATATGTGCATGATGTCCAAGAATCAGATCCGCCTTCTGTTTTGCCTCCCGGATATCATTCAGCATCTTTTCCAGATCATCAGGGTGCGGAAAACTGTACATGCGACAGGCCGTCTCTTCATTCTCCCCTGCACCGATCACGTACAGACCGGCATCCCGCAGATGCTTCAATGTTTCCCGAAACGCATCTCTCCCGTAATCAAGCGCATGATTGGATGCAAAACTGATAACATCAAATCCCGCTTCTTTCAGTACAGGCGCTACTTCCGGCCGGGAAGAACATCCCATACGGGTACAACTGGACAACGGACCGGTTTCACTGAGAACACTCTCCAACTGTCCAAATGTCAGATCACTCTCTCGAAACAATTCTCTGACATGAGCAAAAGACGATGACAGGTCTTCGCGATATGGTGCTACATCACCAACCCCATACATGACCAACTGATTTTTACTCATAAAATAAGCTCCTTTCTGCAAAATCCAACCACACAGATTTTGCTGGTTGACTGTGTTGTCAACATTTTATCAAAAGGAGCTTTTGTGTAATATGTTTAATTAATCCAATTCACTAAACCCGACTATGGTTACTATAAACAAAAAAAATTATCTTGAATTCGTTTTCATCAACCGCTCACGCACCGTGCTGCCGAGCCGTGCCCATTGCTCAGCCTCCTCACTGCGCCCCAGCATTTTACAGACCGCAGCACAGTTATCGCAGCCATATGTATACTCAATATTTTCTCCATACACCAGCTTTGTCTTTTCAAGCGCCTGTGTAAAATCAGCCAGGGCCTGGTCATATTCGCCCGCACGATAGGCAAATGTTCCTCTGGTATTCAATGCCGCAGGATAATGTGGATTCACGCCATCATCCAGTTCCGATAAGATCGCAACTGCATTTTGTACAGCCATTTTTGCTTCCGTCTGCTTTCCGAGAGCGTCATAGCCAACAGCCAGGTTGTTCCATGTGGTCCCAAGCTCCACAATCTGCTCAGGAGCTGCACTCACAAGCGAAAGCGCCTGTTCAAAATAGCTTATTGCCTGCCCGGGTTCCTGACGATCCAGATACACCAGGCCAATGTTATTATAAAGTCCGGCCAGAACTGACGATGGGCTGTCCTTCTGCTGTTCCAGAATTTTTGCCGCATCAGTAAAATACTTCAACGCACAATCCGTCTCTTTCATATAGCGGTATGTCCCGGCCATATTCAGGAGTACGGTCGCATATTCAACCGTATTCTGGCAATATAAAGATTCCAGTTCTTTTTTTGCCAGTTCAAATGTCTCCAATGACTCTGTAAATCGGCTTAACCCCCGATAGAAGCATGCCATCTCATTACATACCGCAACATATTCCATATTGGGTTTCAGTTCCGGTACACAGCTTGGGCAGCCATCATTGGCTGGAAAGGCCATTCCACTATTGTACGCTGCTTCCTGACTTTTCCTGAAAAATTTCTCAACCTCACGATTATCATGAGCTGCATAATGCGCATCCAGTTCCCGATAAAATCGCTCCAGATCAAATGCCATAGTCATTGCCCCCTTCCCTACTTGCAAATCAGGCCAAAACCGCGAATGATATCCCGCAGTTCCTCCATCTTTGCATCAGAAGGTACTTCACTGTGAAATCCATTCGGCTCATTTTCCAGCTGTTCAAATTTACTTTCGCCCATGCGATGGAACGGCAGCAGATGGATCTGCGTACAGCGGCTGACCTGCTCCTTTACAAATTTCCCGACTGCCGTTATGTTTTCCGCGGAATCATTATATCCGGGGATGGTCGGTACTCTCACCCAAATCTCGCATTCCAGTTCATCATTGATCTTTTTCAGATTTTCTAAAATTTGCTCATTTCCCTGCCCCGTATACTTCCGATGCAGTTCGCTGTCCATCTGTTTTTCATCATAAAGAACCATATCACAAAGCTCCAGAATCGGTTTCATGACCGTCCAGGCCGCAAAACCACAGGTTTCCACTGCCGTATGGATTCCATTCTGTCTGCACAGCTCAAGCAGCGCCATCGTAAACTGCGGATGTGCCAATGCTTCCCCGCCTGTGACCGTAATTCCTCCATCTTCTCCATAAAACAGACTGTCTCCTGCTACTTCATCAAACACCTCTCCTGCCGTCACGGTATATCCCATGATTTCCCTTGCTTCGGCTGGACAAACCGGAACACAAGCACCACAGCCGCTGCAGACAGCACGATCCGTCCGAACCTTGCCGTCACCGGTCAGTGAAACCGCCCGATTCGGGCAGACTGATGCACACGCCCCACATCCGAGACATTTGTCCACGCGATACATCAGCTGAGGCATCGGCATCTGCGACTCCGGATTGGCGCACCAGATACAACGCAAAGGACATCCTTTCACAAATACATTCGTCCTGATTCCCGGGCCATCGTGGATACAGTAATGCTGTACATTAAAAATGGTCCCGGTAACGGCACGCAGCTCTTCTTCTCTTGTCATTTACAAACCTCCCTTTCATGCAGCTTTCTGCACATAAGTATAATCTGCTTCCCGCCCCTTTTCCAGCAGATTTCTGATCATTTCCAACGCTGCTCCCAACCTTGTGAGTTCTGCACATCCCCCGTCTTTTGTTCTGTGCAACCATTACAATTATAGCAGAAGAACCGGTAATTTTCTTGCAATGTTCATTCCACGATGATACTTTTTTAGTAGGTAAACATTGAGAAGGAGGATCTATAACCATGACTGATCGTGTGAAACGTATGAAAGAAAGTCTTCGCATCAGCAAATATCCGCTGTGTGTCGAATTATTCCGTCTTGCCAACGAATCTCTGGAACAGACCGGCGGTGAACCGATGCTGCTGCGCCGATCCAAACTGCATGCAAATATTCTGGATAATATTACCATTTTCATTGAGCCGGACGATCTGCTGTGCGGCAGCGGCGCTTCCAAGCCATTCGGCCTGGAGATGCAGTACGAGTACGGCGTGTGGACCAAAGATGAGGTGGAAAGCTTAAAGAGCGAGATCTATACCATCACCCCGGAAGATGAAGAAGAATTATACCGCTTAAATGAACGTTTTGCCGGCAACACTGCCAACAGCAATCTGGTCGAAACCATGGGCAAATCTCTGGGCGAAAACGAGCGCTTATGGCCGTTTATGAAATCCGGTACCATCCTTCCGCCGTGGAAAGACCGGAAAGGTGGTTCGGGCGGCGGCTTTGCCATGTCCGGCTACGGACTTGGTCCGGGATTTTCTCTTGTAGCCGTAGATTATGCAAGAATCCTGAATGAAGGCGCAAAGAGCATCATCGAAGAAGCCAAACAGTGCCTGGCTGATTTGCGTTACGAAAGTCCGGATGCTATCGAAAAACGGAATTTCTGGGAAGGTGTCATTATCGTCTTTGAGGCATGGGTACGTTTCGCAAACCGCTACGCCGATCTGGCCGAGCAGATGGCTGCTGAAGAACAAAATCCGGCACGTGCCGCTGAATTGACAGAGATGGCACGTATATGCCGCAAGGTTCCTTTCGAACCGGCAGATACCTTCCGTGAGGCCCTGCAGAGTTTCTGGTTCACCTTCCTGATGTGCTGCCCGAGCCCGACCACCAGTGCCGGACGCTTTGATCAGTATATGTACCCGTTCTATCGAAAAGATATTGACAACGGCAGCATCACAGATGACGAGGTACTGGAACTTCTGGAAATCATGCGCTGTAAATGTATGAAGATCAACCGGGTATCCGGCAAGGCAAACCGTGCCAAAAATGCCGGTATGGCAAAATGGTATAACTGGACCATCGGCGGCGTAAAGGCAGACGGAAGCGACGCTACCAATGAATTAAGCTATCTTTTGCTGGAGGCTGCACAGGATACCCATCTTCCGCATCATACTGTCACTGTCCGCGTTCACAAGAATACGCCTATGAAGCTCATGATCAAAGCACTGGAATGCGTACGGAGCGGAATCGGCATGCCTGCGTTCGTCGGAGATGAGAGCTACATAAACTTCTTTGCCGGGCAGAATCCCAATAATCGCCTTCCGATCGAAGATGCCCGTGACTGGTGCTGTACCGGCTGCGTAGACGGAAATGTCCAGGCGCAGACCCGTACCCAGGTTGCCTGCTTTTTCATCATCCCGCAGGCGATGGATATCGCACTTCACAATGGCTTCTGTCGTTTCACAAACGAAATGGTCGGTAAACCAGTCGGCGATGTGACACAGATGGCAACCTTTGAGGAAATAAAGGAAGCCGTATTTGATGAGATCCGCTACCTGATGCGTATGGCCAACGAGCGCATCAATGTAGAAATGATCGCGGAACGTGACCTGTTTCCTGATGTATTCCGTTCCAGCCTGATGAAAGACGGTGTGAAAGTCGGAAAAGATATGTTCAATCGCCGTTTTGATTTCGAGAATGGAGCTGTACTGGGTGCCGTCGGAGCCGTTAATGCCGGTAATGGTCTGTTTGCTATAAAGAAACTGATTTTCGACGAAAAGAAATACACGATGAAACAGTTGATGGATGCCCTGGATGCAGACTGGATCGGTTATGAGGAAATGCGAAGCGACTTCGCATCTCAACCAAAATACGGAAATAACATTCCGGAAGTCGATGCTTTTATTGCGGAAATGTACAAGCTCCATGCCGATACCTGTCTGAGCCTGCCATGCGTATATGGTGACAGCTTAAAGCCCAATGCGATTTCCATCTCAGCTCACCAGCCCGGCGGAGCTGTGACCGGTGCAACTCCGGACGGAAGAAAAGGCGGCGAGATTCTTGCCGATGCCTCTCTTTCTCCTGCGCATGGAACAGACACCCACGGCCCGATCGCCGTATTCCAAAGTGCAATGAAAGTCGATCAGGATCCTTACCAGGGCACACTGATGAATATGAAATTCCATCCGTCTGCACTGAAAACCGAAGAAGATCTGACTAAACTCGGAAGTATGATCCAGACCTACCTCACCCACGGCGGAAAACATGTTCAGTTCAACGTCGTCAACAAAGAAGAGATGGTTGATGCAAAAATCCATCCGGAAGACCATCCGGAACTGGTTGTCCGCGTGGCAGGATACAGCGCTTACTTTACCCGCCTGACACCCGGAATTCAGGATGAAGTCATCAACCGTATGGATCATTCCCTCTAATATCCGGCATTGCCCGGCCCGGTTCTCTCAGGAAATTTCCTGAGAGAAC
>JALFHZ010000078.1 GCA_022776445.1 Lachnospiraceae bacterium | reverse complement strand
GCTTGGCTTTGAGATCACCTTCCTTCCGGTGGATCATGACGGACATATCAGCCTGACGCAGCTGGAAGAAGCGATTCGCCCGGACACGATTCTGGTGTCGGCCATGTATGTAAATAATGAAGTGGGTGCGGTGGAGCCGGTAGAGGAGATTTCCCGCATCATAAAAAAGAAGAACCCGAAGACACTGTTTCATGTGGACGCAATTCAGGCTTATGGAAAATACGTTATTCGGCCGAAAAAGCAGGGCATGGATCTGCTGAGTGTCAGCGGCCACAAGATTCACGGGCCCAAGGGTGTGGGATTCCTGTATATCGGAAGCGGCGTGAAAGTGAAGCCGCTGATCTATGGCGGCGGTCAGCAGAATAATATGCGTTCCGGTACGGAAAATGTGCCCGGCGTGGCAGGACTTGGTGTCGCGGCTGAGGAGATGTATACCGATCATGAAGCGAAGGTGCGTCATCTGACAGATCTGAAGGACTATATGACAGACCGGGTGGCTGAGATTGAAGGAACGGTAGTCAACAGCAGGAAGGGTGCGGAGAGTGCCCCGCAGATTGTCAGTGTGAGCTTTGCGGGAGTGCGCAGCGAGGTGCTTCTGCATGCACTGGAAGACAGAGGGATTTATGTGTCTTCCGGTTCTGCCTGCTCCTCCAGTCATCCGGGTGTCAGCGGAACGCTGGTGGGCATCGGCGTGAACCAGAAACTGCTGGACTCTACGATTCGGTTCAGTTTCGGGCTGTTTAATACAAAAGAAGAGATTGATTACTGTGTGGAAGTACTGAAGGAGCTGCTTCCGGTACTGCGCAGATATCAGAGAGGGTAAACGAGAAGAAAGGATAAACTATGGTATACCAGTCATTTTTAATTAAGTATGCAGAGATCGGAACCAAAGGGAAAAACCGGTATCTGTTTGAAGATGCGCTGATTAAACAGATCAAGCATGCGCTGAAGAAAGTCGATGGTTCCTTTACCTATTCCAAAGAGGCGGGACGTATCTATGTGCAGGCGCTGTCGGAGTACGATTATGATGAAGTCATGGAAGCACTGCAGAGAGTGTTCGGTATTGCCTGGATCTGCCCGATGCTGCAGCTGGAGAACAAGGATTTCGAAAATCTGAAAAAGGTAGTTGTTGATTATATCGATCAGGCTTATCCGGACAAGAACTTCACCTTCAAGGTGGACAGCCGCCGTGCGGACAAAACATATCCGGTTCGCTCGGAGCAGATGAACTGTGATCTGGGTGAGGTGATTCTGGATGCGTTCCCACAGACCCGGGTAGATGTGCACCATCCGGACGTTCTGCTTCATGTGGAAGTGCGTAAGGTGGTCAACATCTATTCTCTGATGATTCCGGGGCCGGGCGGCATGCCGGTGGGGACCAATGGCAAGGCAATGCTTCTGCTTTCCGGCGGTATCGACAGTCCGGTGGCCGGCTATATGATTGCCAAACGCGGTGTGAAGATTGATGCGGTGTATTTCCATGCTCCGCCATACACCAGCGACCGTGCCAAACAGAAGGTAGTAGATCTGGCAAAGCTGGTGTCCCGGTATTCCGGACCGATTCCGCTTCATATCGTGAATTTTACAGATATTCAGCTCTACATCTACGATCAGTGTCCGCATGAGGAGCTGACGATCATCATGCGTCGTTATATGATGAAGATTGCGGAGGAGATTGCGAAGAAAACGGATGCGCTGGCATTGATAACCGGTGAGAGTATCGGTCAGGTAGCTTCCCAGACGGTACAGTCTCTGGCGGCAACCAATGAGGTCTGCACGATGCCGGTGTTCCGTCCGCTGATTGGTTTTGACAAGCAGGAGATTATTGATATTTCTGAGAAGATCGGAACTTTTGAGACGTCCATTCAGCCGTACGAGGACTGCTGTACGATTTTCGTTGCAAAACATCCGGTGATCAAACCGAATATCAATATCATTCATAAATCGGAGCTAAATCTGCAGGAAAAGATTGATGAGATGGTAAAGACTGCAATTGAGACCGCAGAAGTGATCTGGTGCGAATAGGCGTTCCGTGGTGCAGCGGTTCAGGGCAAAAGAAAAACAGGCGACCAGGAAATCCTGATGCCTGCTTTTTGTCCGTAATACCGGCCGCCCTGAATGGCTGCACTTGATTTCATCTTATTTAATAATGTATGGAGACAGGACATCCAGAATCTCTTCGATGCCTGCTTCTGCATGGATATTCAGATCAATCGGCTTGGATAAATCCAGGCTGAAGATACCCATGATGGATTTTGCATCGATGACGTATCTTCCGGATACCAGATCAAAATCAACATCAAACTTGGTTAAATCATTTACGAAAGATTTTACTTTATCGATGGAATTTAAGGAAATACGAACTGTTTTCATACTAAAAGCCTCCTGATAGTCATGTGTTTTTGGTTGGCGCTGAGGTTTTAGCTCCCCCTTGCCCTATAGTTATACTACCCAGATATGACAGAAAAGTCAATAGGGAGTTTGTATGAAAATGAGACTGGAGAATGAATATGAGAAGAGCAGCATTGCATAACCTGGGCTGCAAAGTGAACTCCTATGAAACGGAAGCAATGCAGCAGCTTCTGGAAGCAGCAGGCTATGAGATCGTGCCGTTTTCGGAACAGGCTGATGTATATATTATTAATACCTGTTCGGTGACAAATGTCGCTGACCGCAAGTCGCGGCAGATGCTGCACCGGGCGAAGAAACAGAATCCGCAGGCTGTGGTGGTGGCAGCAGGCTGCTATGTGCAGGCGGCGGCAAAGGAACTGCAGGCGGATCTGTCTGTGGATGTGATCATCGGAAACAATAAGAAAAAAGATCTGGTTCAGATTCTGGATGCTTATTTTGCGGAGCATCGGCCGGAACAGCAGATGGATGCGGAGCCGGAATATGTGATCGATATCGGCGATACGCATGAATATGAAGAGCTTTCCATCAGCCGGATTGCGGATCATACCCGTGCCTTTATCAAAGTGCAGGACGGCTGCAATCAGTTCTGCAGCTACTGCATCATTCCCTACACCCGTGGGCGTGTGAGAAGCCGCGCACCGGAGGATGTGGAGCGGGAGGTCCGGACTCTGGTTGCAGGCGGATACCAGGAGGTGGTGCTGACGGGCATTCACTTAAGCTCCTACGGCGTGGATTTTGAAGAAGGGAAAAAAGAAAATCTGCTCGGACTGATCCGCCGGCTGCATGGAATCGAAGGGCTGCAGCGGATTCGTCTGGGCTCTCTGGAGCCGCGCATCATTACCAGGGAGTTTGCTTCGGAGCTGGCGTCCATGGAGAAAATCTGTCCGCATTTTCATCTGTCCCTGCAAAGCGGCTGTGATGAGACTCTGAAGCGGATGAACCGTCATTATACGGTACAGGAGTATGCACAGCGCTGTGAAATCCTGCGGGAGGTATTTGACAATCCGGCCATTACCACGGATGTGATTGTAGGATTTCCGGGAGAGACGGAAGCAGAATTTGCAGCCACCAAAGCATTTTTGGAGCAGATTCATTTCTATGAGATGCATATTTTTAAATATTCGAGACGTGCGGGTACCAGGGCTGCCGGAATGCCGGATCAGGTGCCGGAGTCTGTAAAAGGCACGCGCAGCGATATTCTGCTGGAAGCCGAACGGCGCATGTCGGAGGCATATCGCAGAAGTTTTCTGGGCAGAAGAAAATCTGTCCTTCTGGAGGAAAAAATCGTGTTGGACGGGAAAGAATATATGGTGGGCCACACAAAAGAATATGTAAAGGCCGTCGTTCCGTACCGTGAGAACCTGAAAAACGTGATGGTGGAAGGCGTGATGGGCCGGATGCTGACCGATGAAATCCTGGAGCTGGAGCTTTCATAAAGATTTCCCTTGCCGAATTTCGGAAAGTGGTATAGAATAGAGTAGAATAGTAAAAGGACGTGAGTAACATGGGCGAAATTCATAATACACAATTTTTTAAGGCAGTACAGGAGAATAAGATGGATGTAAGCCAGGTGCTGGAGCAGGTTTATCTTGCCCTGACCGAGAAGGGATATAATCCAGTGAACCAGATTGTCGGGTATATTATGTCAGGAGATCCGACCTATATTACCAGCCACAAGAGCGCCAGAAGTCTGATCATGAAGGTAGAGCGCGATGAGATTCTGGAAGAGCTTATGTCTGTGTATATTGACGCAAAGTTCAGATAGAAGAGAACCTAAGAAGACTGCCAGCCGCCGTCAACAACAGCAGGGCTGGCAGTCTTTTCGGAAACGTGGGGAATAGAGAATGAGAATATTAGGACTGGATTACGGCTCCAGGACAGTGGGAGTGGCTGTCTGTGATCCGCTTGGCCTGACGGCGCAGGGCGTTGAGACGATTACGCGTCAGGAGGAGAATAAGCTTCGCAGAACACTGGCACGGATTGAAGCGCTGATTGCCGAATTCGGGGTAGAAACCATTGTTTTGGGATATCCTAAGAATATGGATGATTCCATTGGGGAACGTGCGAGGAAGACGGAGGAGTTCCGTGACATGCTGGTTCGCAGAACCGGACTGCCGGTTGTGCTGTGGGATGAGCGTCTGACAACTATTGAGGCAAACGATATATTAATAGAAAGCGGAGTACGACGGGAGAATCGCAAGAAGGTGATCGACAAGATTGCGGCGACACTGATTCTGCAATCTTACCTGAACTCCCTGTAGGAGTGAAGAACGTGACACAGGAAGAGAAGATTACATTGGAAACTGACACCGGCGAGCTGGTGGATTTTTATGTGCTGGAGGAGACCCGGATCAACGGGATGAACTATCTGATGGTGACTGATTCTGAGGATGAGGAGGAAGACGGAACCTGCTATATTCTGAAGGATGTATCCAGGGCAGAGGACAGCGAAGCTGTCTATGAATTTGTAGAGAATGACGATGAACTGGATTATCTGTATCGGATTTTTACAGAACTGATGGAAGATATGGAAGTCGAGATTCAGAAATAGGAGCTTTCATGGAACAGGAACGTTTTAAGGAGATGCTTCGTGCCAGAAAGCTGAAGGTGACCCATCAGCGGATGGCGGTTCTCGAGGTGATGGCAGATCATCCGGGGGAGCATCTGACCGCAGAAGAGATTTATGAACTGGTAAAATACAGATATCCGGAGATTGGGCTTGCAACGATCTATCGTACGGTGCAGGTCCTGGTTGATTTGCGTGTGATCAACAGGATCAGTTTCGATGACGGCTTTGCGCGTTATGAGCTGGGCGGACAGGATGAGGGCAATACCCATCGCCATCATCATGCGATCTGCAGCGGATGCGGAGCTGTGATGTCGTTTGAGGACGATCTTCTGGACAATCTGGAGCAGGCTGTATACGAACGGATGGGATTTCGTGTGACAGATCACGAGGTGAAGCTGTACGGATACTGCCGGGCATGTGAAGAGAAGAATCGAGCGAAATGATATGGAGGAAAACAATTGAAGACAGGAAAACAGAAAAATCAGACAATCGAGAAACCAGCAGCACGTACGGAAGAGAAAATACCGCAGAGCAATCTGCCGAAGGTTCGGATTATTCCGCTGGGCGGTCTGGAACAGATCGGCATGAATATTACTGCATTTGAGTATGATGATACGATCGTGGTCGTGGACTGCGGACTGGCTTTTCCGACGGACGATATGCTGGGGATTGACCTGGTGATTCCGGATGTGACTTATCTGGAGAAGAATATTGATAGAGTGAAGGGATTTGTGATTACGCACGGACATGAGGATCACATCGGAGCCCTTCCTTATATCTTACAGAAGATCAATGTACCGGTGTACGGCACCAAACTGACCATCGGTCTGATTGAGAATAAATTAAAAGAACACAATCTGATGAAAAATACCAAGCGCAAGGTGATCAAGCATGGACAGTCCATCAATCTGGGCTGTTTCCGGATTGAGTTTATCAAGACCAACCACAGTATTGCGGATTCCGCAGCGCTTGCGATCTTTACCCCGGCCGGCGTGATCGTGCATACCGGAGACTTCAAGGTGGATTATACGCCTGTATTCGGCGATTCCTTTGATCTGCAGCGTTTTGCCGAGCTGGGCAAGAAAGGTGTGCTGGCACTTTTGAGTGACAGCACCAACGCGATCCGTCCGGGCTTTACGGCTTCGGAGCGGACCGTAGGCAAGACCTTTGACGCGATCTTTGCGGAACACAAGACGAACCGCATCATTGTGGCAACCTTTGCCTCCAATGTGGACCGTGTGCAGCAGATCATTTCTTCCGCTTATAAGTATGGAAGAAAGGTTGTGGTAGAGGGACGGAGCATGGTCAATGTGATTGGTACCGCGAGCGAACTGGGATATATTAACATCCCGGACGGTACGCTGATTGATATTGATCAGCTGAAAAATTATCCGGATGAGCAGACGGTTCTGATCACCACCGGAAGCCAGGGAGAGTCCATGGCGGCATTGTCCAGAATGGCCTCCAACCTGCACCGGAAGGTATCGATCAAGCCGAACGATGTGGTTATTTTAAGTTCCACGCCGATTCCGGGCAATGAGAAGGCAGTGTCTAAGGTGATCAACGAGCTTTCCATGAAAGGTGCTGAGGTAATCACGCAGGATACCCATGTATCCGGCCATGCGTGTCAGGAGGAGCTGAAGCTGATTTACTCTCTGCTGCATCCGCGCTATGCGATTCCGGTGCATGGTGAGTACCGCCATCTGGTGGCGAACCGTGCGATTGCCGAGTCCATTGGCATTCCGAAGGAGAATACCCTGATCATGTCCTCCGGCGATGTGATCGAGGTTTGTGAAGATTACTGCATGAAAGTGGATCATGTGCAGGCAGGCGGCATCCTGGTGGATGGTCTGGGCGTCGGTGACGTGGGCAATATCGTTCTGAGAGATCGTCAGAATCTGGCGCAGAACGGTATCATCATCGTAGTGCTTACGCTGGAGAAATACAGCAATCAGCTTCTGGCCGGACCGGATATCGTGACCCGCGGCTTTGTCTATGTCAGAGAGTCCGAGGATCTTCTGGACGAGGCGAAATGTGTGGTGGACGATGCAGTCAACGACTGCCTGGAGCGCCGTGTAAATGACTGGAGCAAGATCAAGAATGTCATCCGCGACAGCCTGAGTGATTTCCTCTGGAAACGGATGAAGCGCAATCCGATGATCCTTCCGATTATCATGGAAGTGGAGTAACAGAGAAAGGCAGGAATGCATTATGAGCCGGGTTACGAAAGAAATCAACAGAATAACCGGGACGATTATCGGAATATCGGGCAAGCTGATTCTGTATGCCCTGGTGATTCTGCTGCTGGTGGAGGGAATGAGCAGGGGATATGCTTTCGGACACGAGGTTTTCTATCCGACAGCCATGGAAGAGGCTCCGGGGACGGATAAAATCATCACCGTTCCGGAACAGCAGAAGCCGTCGGAGACGATTGAGGTGCTCCACGATGTGGGACTGATCGGCAATCCGTACGCAGCGATGATTCAGATACGTTTCTATGATTATGAGATTTATCCGGGGACGTATACGCTGAATACATCGATGACTTCGAAGGAAATTCTGCAGATTTTGAACGAAAAACCGGAAGAGACGGAGGCTGGCAGCTGATATGATGGAAGAGAACCGGGTTACGGACTATATCAATTCACTGGACCGCGGACACGGCAGTCTGTGTGATCGGATTGCACGGGAAGCGCGGGCGGCTTATGTGCCGATCATCCGGCGTGAGACAGCCGCTTTTCTTCAGACCATGGTTGCGGCTGTGAAGCCGGTGCGGATTCTGGAAGTGGGAACGGCTGTGGGATATTCGGCGCTTTTGATGGCACAGGTAATGCCGCCGGATGCCCATATTACAACCATTGAGAAATATGAACCGCGGATTCCTGTTGCCCGTTCACATTTTCGGGAAGCGGGGATGGAGACGCGTATTACCCTTCTGGAAGGGGATGCGGAGGAGATTCTGCAGCAGCTGTCCGGAACCTTTGATTTCATTTTTATGGATGCGGCCAAGGGGCAGTACATTCACTGGCTGCCGCGGATTCTGGAACTGATGAAGGAAGGCTCGGTACTGTTTTCAGACAATGTGCTGCAGGACGGAGACATTGTGGAATCACGCTTCGCCGTGGAGCGGCGCAACCGCACGATTCACAGTCGGATGCGGGAATATTTGTATACGCTCACGCATATGGAAGAGCTTCAGACCAGCATCATCCCGATCGGAGACGGAGTAACCCTGAGTGTGAAACGATAGATTGACAGCCAACAGCCGCATGATGAGCGGCTGTTTGGCGTAAAAGACTGTATCAGAGAAAGCGAAGAAAATATGAGAAAAACAGAGTTATTAATTCCGGCAGGCAGTCTGGATGTGCTGAAAACTGCCGTAATCTATGGTGCAGATGCCGTATATCTGGGTGGAGAGGCGTTCGGACTGCGGGCAAAGGCAAAGAATTTTACCAATGATGAGATCCGGGAGGGCATTGCGTTTGCCCATGAGCGCGGGGTCAAAGTTTACATTACAGCCAATATTCTGGCGCATAATGATGATCTGGCAGGGGTGGAAGCATATTTTGAGGAGCTGAAGGAAATCCGCCCGGATGCGCTGATTATCTCCGATCCGGGCGTGTTCGCGATTGCAAAACGCGTAATCCCGGATATGGAGATTCATATCAGTACGCAGGCGAACAATACCAACTACGGGACCTATCTGTTCTGGCATCAGCTTGGCGCAAAGCGCGTGGTATCCGCGAGAGAGCTTTCTTTAAAGGAGATTCGGGAGATCCGGGATCATATTCCGGAGGATATGGAGATTGAGAGCTTCATTCATGGAGCTATGTGTATTTCCTATTCCGGACGCTGCCTGCTGAGCAATTTCCTGGTGGGACGGGATGCCAACCAGGGCGCGTGTACCCATCCGTGCCGCTGGAAGTACTCCCTCGTGGAGGAGACGAGACCGGGTGAGTATATGCCTGTTTTTGAGAATGAACGCGGAACCTATATTTTCAACTCCAAGGATCTGTGTATGATTGAACATATCCCGGAGATGATAGAAGCCGGCATTGACAGTTTCAAGATCGAAGGGCGCATGAAGACGGCGCTCTATGTGGCAACGGTAGCACGTACTTACCGGAAGGCGATCGATGATTATCAGAAGGATCCGGCTCTGTATCAGGCGAACATGGACTGGTATCGGGAAGAGATCGGCAAATGCACCTACCGGGAGTTTACAACGGGATTTTATTTCGGCAAGCCGGATTCCACGACGCAGATTTATGACAACAATACGTATGTAAAGAACTATACGTATCTGGGTACCATAGAAGAAGTGCAGGAAGACGGAAGCTGCCGGATTGAACAGAAAAACAAGTTCTCAGTCGGAGAGAGCATTGAGGTCATGAAGCCGGATGGACGGAATGTGGAAGTGACAGTACGTTCCATTACGGACGTGGACGGGCGGCCGATGGAGAGTGCACCGCATCCGAAACAGATCCTGTATGTGTATCTGGATACGGAACTGGAACCTTATGATATTCTGCGCCGCAGGGAGGAATGAGAATGCTGGCATTGATTCTGGCAGCGGGTTCGGCGATCTGCCTTTCCTACTTTATTGCAATTGTGATATATTCCGGAATCGGGACCTCTTCGATCTGGATCTGGCTGTGTTTTGCTGCAGGTCTGGGATTTACGGCGGCAAGCCTGAAGCTTTATGAGCGTGAGCCGGAGCGGATTGCGCTTTGGGTACCGGTATCACTGGTGACTCTGTGCGCATCGGGCATGGTGATTCTGCTGGTGCTGCAGATCCTGATGTTTGCGCGGATTCCGGTTGTGGCAGAGTCCGGGCTGGATTATCTGATTGTGCTGGGTGCTCAGGTGAAGGACGGAGCACCGTCATCAACTCTGCGGCTGCGTCTGGATAAGGCGGCAGAGTACGCCGGCCAGAATCCGGAGACCACCCTGATTCTTTCCGGTGGCATGGGAGATGAGAAGCACGAGGCGGAGGCACAGGTGATGCGGCGGTATCTGCTGGAAAAGGGAGTGCCGGAGGAGCGGATGCTTCTGGAGGAGCGTTCTTCCAGTACTCTGGAAAATCTGGTGTTCAGCCAGTATCTGCTGGATGGGCAGATACGGCGAAATCCGGCTCGAATCGGGGTTCTGACCAGCAATTTTCATTTGTATCGGGCAAAAATGATTGCCCGGAAGCATGGCATGGACAATATCTGTGGGATTGCTTCTGAATCAGACCGGGTATTGTTTTTCCATTTCTGCCTGCGTGAT